>NZ_JACJQD010000018.1:0-54676 GCF_014696485.1 Limnothrix sp. FACHB-1083
AGAGATTGGAGAACTGTATCGAAAGCGCTGGCAGATTGAGTTGCTATGGAAGTTCTTAAAGATGCATTTAAAATTAGATCAGCTCATTACGAAAAATCAAAATGGCGTAGCAATACAGATCTACATGGTCTTAATTGCTTATGCCATCTTGCAGTTAATAGAATTGCCGCAATTCTATAGTCAGACGCTACTAGATAAATTGCGATATTTGCAAGTTGTACTCGGTCGCTATGGCTCAATCAGTCATTGGAGCTATGATTTACTGCCAGAAACTCTTGTTGCCTAGAATATGAAGTTTTGTGTTTAGATTCAACACTTCTGCTCCCTCAGTAGATAAATGTCCGGATTTGTAGGGTAATACTAAGGAATCCCCAGCTTGGGAACTGATTGACGGGTGCAAAATCCAGAAGCCGATGCCTACCCTTTTTCACTCGCGACTGCAACGGAATTTGGTGAATTGGCTGAATGCTCATAGCGAAGCCTTTGAAGCAATCCAAGAATTGCGCTGCATCATTCCGCCCCATTCACCTGTGCCTGATATTTTGGCGATCGCCCACGATCGCCTCCCCAACCAAGACGGGTCATTTCATGGCGCACCGGACTGGTTAATCGAGATTCGATCGCCCAACCACAGCACCCTGACTCTACAAACCAAAATTTTGCACTGCCTTCAAAACGGCACTCAATCAGCCTGGTTAATCGACCTCGATCGCCAACAAGTTTGGGTCTGGGCAGGCGATGATTTACCGAACATTTACACCGGGGGCGATCGACTACCCATGCCGGGTTTCGATCTGAGCCTAACTGCCGCCGATATTTTTGCCCTTGCCCATCAACGCCGATAGGTGGTCATCCCCTTGGGAGAATCGCGCGATCGCTTTGCCCGGTTCTCCAGTTATTGACGCAGAATTTCCCGATCGCCCTTGCTAGACTGGGAATCACCAGCCGATCGCTCCCGCAAGATCTGAGGCAACCCTATGGCTCTGTTAACGCTGGAAATTTCCCTAGAGATTCTTTTAGAAGCGATTGCCCATTGGGATCGGCGCGATCGACTGCAACTGTGGCAATTTCTCAGTGACGATCTTTTCAGCAATGTTGAAACAGAAATCGATCAATCGCCCGCCGACGATCTCCGACAATCACTTCAAGAAATGCGATCAGGACAAACATTCCCCATCGAACAAATGTGGCTGGTCGTCGAAGCCAATTAACCAGCCATGTCAATCGAGGTTACACCCACCTTCACGCGAAAAGTTCGCACCCTGCTTAAGCGTTATCGAAATCTGCGCCAAGACTTACAGCCGATCCTGGATCAACTAGAACAGGGAAAACGTCCCGGTGATCGCCTCCAAGGCATGTCGCTTAACATCTTCAAAGTACGAATTAAAAACAGCGATATTGACAAGGGGAAAAGCGCTGGATATCGTCTGATTTATTACGCAGAACTGGCAGGACGAATTGTTCTATTAACGATTTACAGCAAAAGCGATCGTACAGATATTAGTTCACAAGAAATCCTTGAAATTCTTCGTGAATTTGATTCGCCCTAAAACAGCATCATGCACTTCGATGATCAGCAGCCTTAAAGATCATAGCTGTGATCCGAGTTTGATCAGGCGACCATAGCACTATGGTCGTGACCTATCACGGAGCGATCGCCCTTGCTAGACTAGGGACAAAGACAACATCGCCTCAACCGCCATGACATTAACCCAACTCGATCGCGCCACTGCCCAAATCTCGCACCTGGTATGGCGAGATCGACTGGTGTTGTTGTGGCGTGTCTTCAAAACGCTATTGCCCCTAACCAGGCAACATCACCCATCAACAGAACCACCGTCAGTTCCCCTAGTCACTCCCCCTGCTGCGGCCACACAATTGCTGAATCTGCATCATCTGTGCGAAGAAGAAGCCTATACCCTGGAGATTCCTGAGCGGCGCGATCGTCCCAGCGCGTTCGAGTAGTCTTAGACGATACTCTGTGACACCAACATTATCAGCGAATTTGCACGACCTCAGCCCAACCCAGGTGTTCTTTAGTGGGTTCAATACTATGGTCGTCACCGTTCCCCTCAATCGCATTACTTTGCGGCCCGGCAGCGCGATCGCGATCGCCGATCTCGACTGGGCAGCTTTCCAGCGGATTGCCGCCGAACTGGGGGACGATCGCCACACCCGCTTGACCTACTACCAAGGACAACTTGAAATCGTGTCGCCCCTTGCTCGCCATGAGCGCCCCCACCGGCTGATTGGCTACCTCGTGACGGCCCTACTCGATGCCCGCAATTTGGACTGGGAAGATTTTGGCTCGACCCGTTTTGAGCGCGAGAACCTGGCCGGTTTGGAACCCGACACCTGTTTCTATGTGGCCAATGCTGATCGCGTGCGCGACTGCCAAGGGCGGGTGGATGTAGACCAATACCCACCGCCGGACTTGGCGATTGAGGCCGATGTAACTTCCAAAACCTCCCTCGCGGCCTATGCAGCCCTGGGAGTGCCAGAGGTCTGGATTTATGCCGATGGCTTGCTCAAGATTTTTGTGCTAGATGCGGGACAGTACCAACCGCGCGATCGCGGTTTGCTGTTTCCCGATTTGGATCTACCGGCAATTGTGGCAGCTCAACTCGCCAAGGCCCAGGCGATCGGCAGCGCCCGCACCATTCGTGAGTTTCGCCAAAGTCTCCAGTAATTCTGCGGTCTTGTCCACTCGATGGGGGAGCGATCGCCCTTGCTAGACTGGGGTTGAGTTCCCTTAGTTTGCAGCGTTGCTCACCCCGATGGTTGCTCTGCCCGATCGCCTCTCCGTTGCTGATTACCTCGCCCTAGAAGCCGTGAGCATCACCAAGCATGAGTATTGGGATGGCTATCTGGTGGCGATGGCTGGGGCGAGCGATGCCCATGTGGCGATCGTGGGGAATCTGTTTGCGGCGCTGTTGGGGCATATTGCGTCACCCTGTCGGCTCTATATGACCGATATGCGTCTGCAAATTGTCCACAAAAATCGCTATTTTTATCCGGATCTGTTGGTGACTTGTGACCCCAGAGATACGGTCATTACGCCTGAAAATAATTACGCCAAACAGTTTCCAACCTTAATTGTTGAAGTGCTGTCAGACACCACGGAACTGCGCGATCGCGGTAGCAAGTTTTTTGACTATCAGCAAATCGAAAGCCTCCAAGAATATGCCCTGATTAACACCAGTTGCCAGCGCGTTGAATGCTTTCGCCGCAGCACGGGGGATGATTGGGTGCTGACTACTTACAGTCCCGATCGCGCCGATCAGTTTCAGTTGAAATCCGTTGATTTCACAGGAACCTTGACGCAGCTTTATCGCAATGCAATCGCCCTGCCTAGTCATCCTTCATTAGACACCAGCCCACCCGATCGCCCTTAGTCGCCATCACCGTCACTATCTCCTATGGTGGTTTTGTCCACTCGATGGGGGAGCGATCGCCCTTGCTTGGTCTGCTGGCCCCCGCTTTTGCAACGATTAAAGGCTTTTATTAAAGATTGAATGAAGGATTGTCTGAAAAAAGGTTTTTAGTTGATTGAATTAAAGGTTTTGTGAAAAGTAGACTCAAAAACGACTAATTTGGTAGATATTTTTTAGGTTTTAATTGATACATCAAAGCTTATTTATCTCCGGATCTATCGATATAATCAATGCAGGGTGACAGTCATTGAATTGTCTTCATCTTGATATTCCCCCCATAGATCCATGAAGCTTCTTAAAACGGCTCTGAGCTTGACTGCGATTGTCACTTCTTCAGTGGCCACCTGCTCGGCAGTTTCTGCACCAGCCCAAGCCTATCGAATGTTTTTAGGCGAAGATTTAAATTCAAATCCTTGGGTTCCGGCTGCCAATCTCACCAACTCTCAGGCAGCGGAAGCCGCTTTTTTGTCAAATTTGACTGGTGTGGGCACTGAGACCTTTGAAAGTCAAATCACCGGTACTAACAATCTTCTGAATGTGTCATTTCCCGGAGCTGGAACCGCAACACTCTCGGGAAATGGTCGAATTTCAAGCGTGCCCGTAGGCTGGACAAATGGCGTTGGTCGCTATGCCGTTTCCGGGACTCAATTTTGGGAAGTGGACGCTGGGGGGCGCTTCACAATCAATTTCAGTCAGCAGGTAGGAGCTTTTGGGTTTTATGGGGTTGATATTGGTGATTTTGGTGGCCAATTAACCCTGACTTTGGCGGGCGCGTCCACCACAAAACAGGTGACGGTTAATAACACGATCGGCTCGTCAGGCAGTACGGATGGTTCTGTGCTGTTTTTTGGCATTATTGCGGAAACCATGGAGGAGGCTTTCAGTAGCGTTTCCTTCAGCATGTCAACGGGTCAAGGCGATGTTTTTGCCTTTGACAACATGACGGTGGGCGGTCTGTCTCAGGTCAAGACTCCGGAGCCATCCCCTCAGCCCAGTCCTGAGCCAACTCCTGAGCCGACTCCGGAACCCAGTCCCGAACCCACTGTGACTCCGGAACCCAGCCCTAGCCCAACCCCCAGCCCCTCCGCAACGCCTACGCCGCAACCCACACAGCCTACGGATCCGGTGTCAGTGCCGGAGCCGGGATCGATCGGGGCGTTGTTGGTGGTGGGGGCGATGGGAGTCCTGGGGCTGCGTCGTCGCCGCGCTGACTAGGCTGATTAATAGGCACACCGAAGCTGTGCCACGGGATCACCGATCGGGGAGATCGCAGGAAATCTAAAGAAGCACCTGCAAGAGATCGAGAGGAATCGGAGACAATGCCAAGCTGGAAAGATTCCCAGCTCGGGTTTCTGCCGCTTGGTTCTCTCTTCCTTCAGTGGGTTAAAACCATGACCGATCGACCTGCGCTGCTGATTCGGAACGCTCGCATCCTGTTGCCTGACGGAGATTTCCTGCAAGGCGATGTGTGGATCGAAGGCGATCAGATTCGGCAGGTGGCTCCTGAAATCTCCCCCGACCTGATCGGGCCGATCGCCTGTGAAATTGACGCAACGGGCTTGACTCTGTTGCCGGGCGCGATCGACCCCCAAGTTCATTTCCGCGAACCGGGCTTAGAGCATAAAGAGGATCTCCGAACCGCCAGCCATGCCTGCGCCAAGGGCGGTGTTACCTCCTTTTTGGAGATGCCGAACACCAAGCCCCTAACCACTACTCAAGCCACGCTGCAAGACAAGCTCGATCGCGCGGCGAGTAAGTGCGTGGTCAACTATGGCTTTTTCATTGGAGCGACTGCCGATCGGTTGCCGGATTTGATCACGGCGAACCCCGTTTGCGGCATCAAGATCTTTATGGGGTCTATGCATGGCCCCTTGTTGGTGGATGAGGAGCCAATCCTCGATCAAATTTTTGCGATGGGGCAACAGCCGGGACAAACGGGCTATGGGCGCTTAATTGCTGTCCATGCCGAAAACCAAGATCGGATTCGTCAGCGCCGGGAGCAATTTGCGGGCATTACCGATCCGGCCATCCATTCCCAAATTCAAGACAACCAAGCCGCGCTGGAGGCCACACAACTGGCCCTCAAGCTGGCGCGGAAGCATCGTCGTCGGCTGCACATCCTGCACATGTCTACGGGTGATGAGGCGAACCTGATGCGTCAGGACAAGCCCGAATGGGTGACCTGTGAAGTTACCCCCCAACATTTGCTGCTGGATGTGAGTGCTTACGAAACGATCGGCACTTTTGCGCAAATGAATCCCCCCCTGCGATCGCCCGAAGATTGCGCAATTTTGTGGCAAGCCCTGTTGGATGGAGTCATTGACTTCATTGCCACTGACCACGCCCCCCACACCCTGGAAGAAAAGGCGCAACCCTATCCCAACAGTCCCAGCGGAATGCCGGGGGTGCAAACCTCCTTGCCCCTGATGCTGACCCAAGCGGCGGCGGGGCGCTGCACGGTGGCTCAAGTGGCCCGGTGGATGTCAACCAATGTGGCGAAGGGGTTTGGCATTCCCAACAAGGGGGCGATCGCTCCCGGATTAGATGCGGACTTGGTGTTGGTGGATCTCGATAACTACCGTCCGGTGCTGCGGGAGGACATGCTGTCCAAATGTGGTTGGAGTCCCTTTGAGGGTTGGAATCTCACGGGTTGGCCGGTTTACACGATCGTGGGCGGTCAGGTGGCCTATGAAAACGGCCAGGTTAATGAATCGGTGCGTGGTCGGGCCTTGAGGTTTGAACCGACGGTGTAGGGCTGATCGTTAACTCGCCTAAAACCCTCACGTCACTGCTGGCAGATCGTGACAAATCGTGGCAGATCGCGACAGATTGTGAATGATAAGGGGCTTCGGCCCCTTGTTCCGGCGATTGGGTCATGGACAATCAACCCTAGAAGCACCTAGGGCGTGGGGCGGCCCAGAAACCATTCCAACCGCAGGGCCGTTTGGTCATCGTCGGGGGCAAATTGGCTCAGGGGTTCTTGGCGGCCCAGATTCGATCGCAACTGGGTGGCCGCCCAACTGCTGGGCCGAGTGCGATCGCCCTGGCGACCAAATAGCCATAGGTTCGATCGCCCGCTGTCTTCGGTGCTGATTCCTTGGGCATAGCGAGCCTGCTGCTCGGTTTTGGCCCCAGCACTCAGCAACAACACGGATTCCCCTTCGGGCCCGTAGTAGACTTCCAAGCCGTCTCCTGGATCCACGATTGGCGGGATTTCTTCGGGGCCCCCTAGCCCATATTCCACCCATTGCTGGCAAGTGGCTAGCTCACTGTAGGGCAACTCAAGCTGCGCCAACATGGGCAAAATGGCCGCGCGATCGCACTCCAAACCGCCCGCCACCGTCAAATCTTGGGCCTTGCCCTCGGGGAGCGGTGGCGTTTGGCTGGCCACACGCTGGGCCAGCACCAGCACCAACAACCCCGTCAACAAAGCAATGGCGCTCGATCGCGGCCAGGTTTTTCTCAGCCAGGTTCCTTCACCCCCAACTTTCCCGGTGTTGATTGGCGGCTGGTGTTGCATGAGGTGTTGCATGATCCGATCCATCATCCCTGCCCTCCTACGAACCTGAATGGCTCTCGGATGCGGGTTCGATCGCCCGGTCTATGGCCAGAAAGCGGGAACCCGCAAGCGCATTGGTCTCCATGAATGGGGAGGGGCCGGTTGGAGGTGTGTGAAGCGATCAACCCGAAACCAACCCCATTCCTTTTGATCCTAAAGATCACGAGGCACGGTGGTTTCGAGTGTGACGCGATCGATATTGAACGTTATGCAACGCCATCAGTTGCAACGCCATGTAACACTTCCCACCCTGAATTGGTCACAGAATTTCAGGGCTATTTTGACTGGTTTTGAAGCCTGTTTTTAAAGCCCTCCACCCTGCTTTTCATGGTCTCCAAACCAGCCATTTACTAGGGAACCTGAACCACCGTTTGGGCTTCAACCCGTTGACCATTGGCATACAAATCCTTGTGGTCATTTGTATTCAAGGTCACCTGGATTTGGTTACTGCCACTCGGCAGAGATTCCAAGTAATACCAGTTGCTGTAGAGCCGGGTGAGTTTGCGCCCGTTGAGGTATAGGTGCGCGTGACCTTGGTTCCAAGCACCGGGTTGGTTAATTTGCTCCGGGGCAAACCGGAAGTTTTGAACCGTAAGTTGCAGGTTCCAACCCTGTTTGGGATCCGGCAATACGGAAAGACTGACGGTGGGGATTGGCTGACCAGCAGGAATATCAAAGCGACCGTGCTGATGCTCGCCGCCGTGACCGCTGCCATTGTGGGGGCTGTGCGGGCTGGCTGAAGGACTGGCCGGGGGGCTGGATTGGTGATGGTGATGATTGCCATCGGCCCGGGCGGGCTGGTAAATCGATTGGGCGATCGGGCTGAGGAGCGTCACCGCCAGAGTTAAGCCAACCGATCGCAAGGCAACAGGAGAACGAAATAACTTCAGTGGCATAGCAGGCGAAGGGTAGTTTGGGGATTCAGAGGAAATCGTGAACCGGTGACCAACCTTCTCAAAGGGGACGGCGGGGTAAGGCGCGCACAACTGGACAACTCAGCAAACAACCCAACTAACGACCCACCCAACAGCTCAACGCATTCATTCAGCGCATTCATTCAGCGCAATGATTCAGCGCGTGAACAAACTAAGCAACGGGCGGTCTAACTAGCAGCTTTAGCCGATCGCTACGGAACTGCTCTGCTGGAGTTGGCGCAGGGCCGTTAGGGCCGTTTGCAAAGCCCCCCAATCGCCGCAGTCATAGAAACAACGGACAGCACATTCCAAGTCATGAATCGCCGCTTGATGGCAATGCATTTGTTGGTGAAGCTGACTGCGGGCCATGTAGGACAGGCCGTTCATGGGAGCCAGGGCGATCGCCCGGTCAAAACTGCCGATCGCTTCCGTGGAATGACCCAGGGCTTGTAGCACCAAACCGCGCAGATGAAAGCCATTGGCTTGTTGGGGGCCGTAGCGCAAACTGCGATCGAGATCAGCTAGGGCTTGGGGCCGATCGCCCTGATCCAGCCAGGTCATCGCCCGGTCGTAATACACCTGAGCGAGGCGATCGAGTGATTCGTGGCCGAATTGCAGAATGGCTCGGTTGAAATCTTCAATCGCCTCGCGCCCCTGCTGTTGTTCAGCCATCACCAGCCCGTGGTTATACCAAGCGCGTCCATCCAAGGGATGTTGATGCAGCACCGTTTCAAAATCCTGGGTGGCGGCGGCCCGGTTTTGTTGCCCGCGATAGGCCAAACCACGGTTCAGGTATGCATCCCAAAGCTGGGGGTTGAGTTCCAGCGCCGTTGTGCAGTCCCCGATCGCAGCCGCCCAGTCAGCGATCGCCAGCCAGGTCAGACAGCGGTTGTGGTGGGCCCGGGCTTGCCGGTGGGCATCCGGGGTCTGATCGGCAGCGATCGCGAAGGCCGCTAGCGCATCTGCGTAATCACCACGGCTAAAAGCTGATGCACCCAGCGCCATCGGGTCTTGCGGACTAGAAACCGGGACGCTAGCAGTCAGTCGGGATGACCAATAGGTAGTAGCTGCGAGGCCCCAAACAACCACGCTCAGCAGCAGCGCGATCGCCCAGCGCCCGGTTCGATCGGGTTCGGACATAGGGTCAGAAGCCTGTTGAATGACCGAAAGGCAATTCAACACTCGGGTTCAATTGGGTGGGTTAGCCAGCGAGAACAGCGCCAGGGCTGCCCAGCGCTCAAAACCGGTCAAGGCATCTGTGGAGGAATGTTGCCTTGACCGGCTTCCATGACTTACCAACCGGCTTCCGACTTGGACAGCACGAAGGATGCCACATCTTGAATACCGTCTGCCGTCAGCTTGCCCTTGAAGGCCGGCATCGCACCTTTACCGTTGGTGACCTGCTTCACGATCGCCTCGATCGAGTTCATGCCGTATTTTTCCAAGGCATCCTTCTTCAGGGTCTTGTCTGCCATCACCACGTTACGGCCACCCGCATGACAAGCGGCGCAGTTGGCGCTAAAAATTTTGGCTCCATTGGCCACATCAGCCGCATGGGCAGCACCAGCAAAGCTCAACCAAGCAGCAACCAGAGCGATCGCCCAAGATACAAACCGTTTCATTGTCCTTGATCCTGTCAGTCAGTACTGAAGCCATGAAATGCTTCAGACCCATTTAGTCCAGATCTGTCCAAGACTGTCAAGCCCAGTATCAGTCAAGGTTTGGCAATGGTTTGCAATAATTTTTTAAAATGGTCGATCGAGCAATGGTCAAGCGGCGTAGAGGGTTTTAATCCACTCCCATTCCTGCTCAAGACCCTTGCGAATCGTGACTTGAGGGTCATAGCCCAAAAGATTGCGAGCCTTGGTCACGTCGGCGGAGGTGTGGCGAGCATCCCCGATCGCCCGATCCTGATAATCACGCGCGATCGGGTGACCCACAATCGCCTCCATTTGCTCCAGCACCTCCGTCAACACCACGCGACTGCCGCCACCGATATTGAAAATTTCCCCGATCGCCGCTGGAACCACCGCCGCCGCCAAATTCGCCGCCACCGCATCGCTGACATAGGTAAAGTCGCGGGTCTGTTGCCCATCGCCATAAATGGGAATGGCCTGATGGGCGATCGCCGCCTTAAAAAACTTGTGAAACGCCATATCCGGCCGCTGTCGGGGCCCATAAACCGTGAAGTAGCGCAGGGCCACAAACGGCACCCCAAAATTGTTGCAATAGAGCCGCCCGAGCTGTTCGGCCGCTAATTTCGTGATCCCGTAGGGCGACACGGGCTTGGGACAGACCAACTCACTGGTGGGAAAGGTTTCCGCATCGCCATAGATGGACGACGTGGACGCATAGACCAACCGTTGCAAATTCGGGGCCTGCTTCGCGGCTTCCAAAAGGCGCTGGGTCGCCGTGATGTTGCGATCGGTGTAGTCCTGGAACCCAGTCCCCCAACTGGCCCGCACCCCCGCCTGGGCCGCCTGGTGATAGACCACATCCGCTTCCGCCAGCAGAGGGGCCCAGTCAATGGCTCGCAAATCCACCTCCAGCAGTTGGAATTGGCCATGATCCAACAGGGGCGCAACGTTTTGCCGCTTGAGGGCCGGGTCGTAATAGTCATTAAAGTGATCAATGCCAATGACCCGATCGCCTCGCAGTAACAGCGTTTCCGCCAGGTGGGAGCCAATGAAGCCGGCCGCGCCGGTCACGATGCTGGTAGTCATGGGGAGTTCAGAAATCGCCGTTTTGCAATAGTTGAGGGGAAATTGGCGCGATCGCCCGATCACTGGTCTAGGTTTAGCCCAAGTTTTGGCCCAGCGCCTAGCCCAGTCTAGGAAGTTTTGCACCCAAACGTGGAAACAACCAACCCGGAAATGGTCGTTGATGATTGGCGATCGACCGCGATTGAGTCGAAATTGGACAAGATCCAGCCTCCCAGCGGGGATCGGTGGTGAGAGGAGCGGACGTGCGATATTCTGAGATACTGGCTCCTGGCCGAGTTCTGTTCACAACTGCGGGTTAAAGATTCTGTGAAGGTTTTAGTGGTTGGCAATGGTGGCCGTGAACACACGATCGCCCACATGTTGTTGAAGTCGGAACAGGTGGAGCGGGTCTTTTGTATTCCCGGAAATGGGGGAACGGCCCTGAATCCCCGTTGCCAAAACTTTGCCTTCGCTGCAACTGATTTTGAAGCGATCGCCCGCGTTGCCCAAACCCAAGGGGTCTCCCTGGTGGTGGTGGGCCCCGAAGCACCTTTGGCCGTCGGGATTGTGGACTTTTTGCGCGGGCGACAAATTCCCGTGTTTGGCCCCACCCAAGCGGGGGCCCAAATCGAAGCAAGCAAGTCCTGGGCCAAGACGCTCATGGCCGAAGCGGGTGTGCCCACGGCCCAATCCGCCACCTTTACGGAGCTGGCCCCCGCCCGCGACTATTTGCAGCAGACCGGGGCCCCGATCGTGGTGAAGGCCGATGGTCTGGCGGCGGGCAAGGGTGTAACCGTGGCCATGACCCTGGATGAGGCACTCAAGGCGGTGGAGTCTATTTTTGGCGGCCAATTCGGCTCCGCTGGCTCCAGCGTGGTAATCGAAGAATTTATGGAAGGGCGGGAAGTATCCGTCCTGGCCCTGACCGATGGCAAAGCCGTGCGCCCTCTGATTCCAGCCCAAGACCATAAACGGATTGGCGAGGGAGACACCGGCCCCAACACGGGCGGCATGGGAACCTATGCCCCGGCTCCCTTGGTTACGCCGGATCTGATGGCGCGCATTGAGACGGAAGTGTTGCAGCCCACGGTGCGGGCCCTGGCGGCGCGCGGCATTGATTACCGAGGGGTTTTGTACGCGGGGTTGATGATCACGCCTGAGGGGGATCCCAAGGTGGTGGAATTTAACTGCCGTTTTGGTGACCCGGAAACCCAGGTGGTGTTGCCGCTGCTGGAAACGCCGCTCCATGAGCTGATGTTGGCCTGTGTGGAACAGCGGCTGGCCCAGTTTCCCCCGATCGCCTGGAAATCGGGCGTGGCCGGCTGTGTGGTGGTGGCAGCCCAGGGCTATCCGGGCAGTTTTGCCAAAGGCACTCCGATCGCGGGCTTAGCAGAGGCGGAAGCGGTGGGGGCCATGGTGTTTCATGCGGGAACGCGGCTGGTGCGATCGAGCGGCAACACCGATCGACTGGTCAGCGATGGAGGGCGCGTCCTAGGGGTCACGGCGATCGGGGCAGATTTTGACGAAGCCTTCGGAACCGTCTACCGGGCGATCGAGGCCATTGACTACACCGAAAAAACCTATCGTCGCGACATTGGCTATCAAGTGCGCCAACAACCTTGGGAAGCCCTGCCCTTGCCCGGTGCGATCGCCGCCAGTGACCCTATGCCCACCGAAGCCCCTTAAGATCGAATCAATCTGCACGCTCCCCGAGACCATGCTTGAGGCGATCGTTACGTTGCGGCAAATCCTGCGTCGCTGGTGGTCAGAATTCACCCTCCAAACCCGATTGATGGCGGTGGCAACCCTGGTGGTGTCGCTGCTGACCAGCGGGCTAACCTTTTGGGCCGTCAACACCATCCAGCAGGATGCCCGGCTCAACGACACCCGTTTTGGGCGAGATTTGGGGCTGCTCTTGGCCGCCAACACTGCGCCCCTGGTGGCGGAGCAAGACTTGGGCGGTTTGGCTGGCTTCTCGCGCCGGTTTTATAACAGCACTTCCAGCGTTCGGTACTTGCTCTATGCCGACGTGGACGGGGATATCTTCTACGGCATCCCCTTTTCCGACACGGAGGTGAAGAACTCCCTAACCTTGCGTCGTCGGATTCAGTTGCCGCCGGACTATGCGGCCGATCTCGATCGCCCCTTGGTGCGTCAACACCTCACCCCCAACGGTCAGGTCACGGATGTGTTTGTGCCCCTAACCCACGAGGGTCAATACTTGGGGGTGTTGGCCGTGGGTACCAATCCCAATCCGACGGTGGTGGCCTCGTCGGGCTTGACTCGCGACGTGACGATCGCGGTGTTCGTGTCAATTTGGGTGATGGTGATTTTGGGGGCTGTGTTCAACGCCCTCACCATCACCAAGCCGATCAAGGAATTATTGATCGGTGTCAAAAACATCGCCTCCGGGGATTTTAAGCAGCGAATTACCCTGCCGTTTGGCGGTGAACTCGGGGAGCTAATTGCCAGTTTTAATGACATGGCGGAGCGCCTGGAGCGCTACGAAGAACAGAATATTGAAGAGCTGACGGCCAGCAAGGCCAAGCTCGAAACCCTCATCGCCACGATCGTCGATGGGGCCCTGCTGCTCGATACGGATCTGCGCGTGGTGTTGGTGAATCCCACGGCCCGCCAGATTTTTGGCTGGGATCGCGAAACGGACGGCCAGCCAATCATTGGCAAAAATGTGCTCTATGAGTTTCCACCCGAGGTGCAGGTGAAGCTCACGCGCCCGCTCTACCAGTTGGCGGAAGGCAAGGCCGACGAGGGCGAAGAATTTCGCATTACCCTGATGGAGCCGGTGAAG
This sequence comes from Limnothrix sp. FACHB-1083, assembly GCF_014696485.1. NCBI lineage: Bacteria > Bacillati > Cyanobacteriota > Cyanophyceae > Pseudanabaenales > Pseudanabaenaceae > Limnothrix > Limnothrix sp. FACHB-1083. The sequence goes on from NZ_JACJQD010000018.1 coordinate 13,419, forward strand.
CGAACGGTGCGCATTTTGCTGTCGCCAGTGCTATCCCAACGGGCGATCGGGGACGGGCATCTGTGCGACACCTGCGAGCACCATCAGCAGGATCAGTGCAGCGATGCTCAACGGCCCCTGGCCAGGGAATGTAATCTCTATGCCGATCAAGATGGCGAAGCCCCGGGCGATCGCTACCGCGAAAGCATCCGAGGGATTGCCGTCACGGTGCAAGACATTACCCGGGAAGTGGAGCTGAATGAGGCCAAAAGCCAATTCATCAGCAATGTTTCCCACGAGCTACGCACGCCGCTGTTTAACATCAAGTCCTTTATTGAAACGCTCCATGACTATGGCGATGAGCTGTCACCGGAGCAGCAGCGGGAGTTTTTGGACACCGCCAACCGCGAGACCGATCGCCTGACCCGGTTGGTCAATGACGTGTTGGATCTCTCTCGGTTGGAATCCAGCCGTAGCTACACTTTTGACGCGATCGACCTGGTACAGCCGATCGAACAAACCCTGCGCACCTACCAGCTCAATGCTCGCGACAAGGGAATTGAACTGACCCAAGAGCTGGCCCCCAGCCTGCCGCCCGTTTTGGGTAACTATGATCTGTTGCTGCAAGTGTTCGCCAACTTGGTGGGCAATGCCCTGAAATTTACCCCCAAGGGCGGCCAGGTGGCGATCCGAGCCTATGTTCCCCAAGACCCCGCCGTTCAACCGGCCCTCTGGGATACCTGCCCGGTGAATGCGGCAACCGGCCCAGCCAAATCTCAGCCCGAGGTGGTGAGCGTGGTGCGGGTGGAAGTGGCCGACACCGGCATTGGCATTGGCCCCGAAGATTGTAATGCCATTTTCGATCGGTTCTATCGGGTCGAAAACCGGGTGCATACCCTCGAAGGCACAGGGCTGGGCCTGTCGATCGTCCGTAACATCATTGACAAGCACCAAAGCAGCGTCAAATTGATCAGTGAAGTGGGCGTGGGGACGATTTTTTGGTTTGACTTGTTGATTTATCGGGATGGGTTAACCCTGCCGGAACCGATGCCCGTCGTTTCCAGCACCCTGGGTTAGACCGGGGGCAATCCTGGGGCGAATCGGGCGGCGATCGCGACTGATCCGCATCCCACAAGGGTCGATCGCCCGTGTTAGCCTAACGATGATTGGCGGGGCCACTCAGTCCGAGCGTCAGCCCGAGCTGTTGATGAACCCTGGTAGGCATACGGAGTCGATCGTCCGATGGATGGAAATAACTGGCTGCAACAACTGCTGACCATTGGTCTGGGCACAACGGCCATTGTTGCAGAACGCCTCAAGGAAGCCAGCGATGAATGGGTTCGCAGCGGCCGCTTGGATCCAGAACAGGCCCGCAAGGTGGTGGATGACCTGATGCAGCGTTTGCAGTCCGGCGGCAATCCCTCCCCTAGCGAAAGTTTTGATTCCCTGATTCAGCAGCAGTTTCGGAAGGTAATGAAGGATTTTGGTGTGCCCGATCGCTCAGAGGTGGACGAACTGCGCGGCCGGATCGATCGGCTAGAGCGCCAAGTGCGTGACCTGGAAAATCGACTGTGGCGTTAGGGCGATCGCTCGTTAGGATCAAGAACGACCCACTTTGCTCGCAGATTGATCGAGGAGACTAGACCCTTGCGTGATGTGTTAATCAGCTTTGGGGTGATGTTGGTTTGCCTAGTGGCCGTGTTGATGGTCACCTTCACGGGCAAAACCCCCACCGCCGAAGCGAACCCCCTATCCAGTCAACCGGCGGCCGAAGCCACTGCCAACGGTTCCAAGCTGGCGGCCCGTCTCATTAGCGACGCGGCCGCCCAACTGCGATCGCCTGAGATCGCCACCCTGCCCACCAATACCCAGGAGACAACCCTCGTGGCCGACGCGAGCAACCTGACCACCACCGATTCTGGCCTGCAATACGAAGACCTCACCGTGGGAACCGGCGCAGCCCCCACTCCCGGTCAGAACGTCACGGTTCACTATACCGGCACGCTCACTGACGGCAAAAAATTCGACAGCTCGCGCGATCGGGGTCAGCCCTTCAGCTTCCGCATTGGCGTGGGTCAAGTGATCAAGGGTTGGGACGAAGGTGTCCTGTCCATGCGGGTTGGTGGTCGCCGCAAGCTGGTGATTCCGCCGGACTTGGGCTACGGGGCCCGGGGAGCTGGCGGGGTGATTCCTCCTAACGCCACCCTGGTGTTTGACGTGGAATTGCTGCGCGTGGGGGGTTAGTTCCCGCTCAGCGTCAGCACTGACAGTTTTTGGACTGTGGGAAACATCCAAGATCTTGGATAGGGGCGATCACTCCGGCGGGGCGATCGCCCCTCGTGCTGGCCACCAATCACGGGGAATCACGATCGCACCCAGGCCGGATCAACCACCACCCTCCAGCAGATCCCCCGGTCTGGATTCGGTATCCTGAATGAGGTTGACAGTCCCTAGGTCAACCGACAATCAAGCGCCACGCCCATGTCAACGCAACCCCCAAAGTCCAAGCGGTTGAGAAACGGGCAACCATTACGCCCTTTTTCCCGCAACGCAGCATCCGCCACGGCTCCCCAGGGCAACCAGGGCGGGCGGTGGCATTGGCAGCATTGGCTCCCTTCCCTGACGGCAACCCTGCGGCAAGCACCCGCTTGGACTTGGCAACGGCGAAATTGGTGGGGATCGGGGTTGGTGGTGCTCTTGACCATGGGGGCCATGCGATCGCTCGTCATCGATTCCTATCTGGTGACCCTGCCGACCATGAGACCCACGCTGCAACCGGGCGATCGCCTGCTCATTGACAAAGCGAGCTACCAGTGGCGCAACCCCGATCGAGGCGAGTTAGTGGCCTTCATGCCGCCCGGCACGCCGAATCAACCTCGGGGAGTGTTGGTCAATCGGGCTGTTGGCTTACCCGGCGATCGGGTTGAAATCCAAAGCGGTCAACTCTTGGTCAATCAGCGCCCGATCGCCCATGGCCAGTCCCTGGCGATCGAAATTGGTGATCTTGCCCCCGTGCGAGTTCCCGCCGCCACCTACTTTGTCATGAGCGATGGTTCCGCCTTAGGTACTGCCCCAGCCCTGACCTTCACCTACGGTTACGTGCCGCGCCAAGCCCTGGTGGGGCGGGTTATGTGGCGGTTTTTTCCTCTCGATCGCTGGGGGGCACCGACCACCCCCACAGCCTCGCCGGATCCAGTCCCTCAATAGTCAACGGCGATCGTTCGCGGTTTTTTCGCGGTTTTGCGGTATATCTTCTCAACAACAGACCAGCCGGAATTTTCACCGCTGTAATAGCCTGTAATAGGAGTTGAGAGTTTCCAGTTTCTGGCTAACGGCGCACGGATTGATTCCAAGTTTTCAAGCAGAATGGTCAATCATGCCGAAACGCCCGCATTCCCCAAGTCCCAGTCTTGGATCCTGAACCCCGATCGCGCTTCTCCTGGTTTGCGTTTCCCGGGCTTGGCCCAAGGTGCTCAGCGCCCAGCGTTTCAAGAAGCGCCCTCGTCTACTGCTTTAGTGCATTTAGGATTTTTCTCGTGACCGATCAACCCGCTTCCTCGCATAAAGAGCCATCCACCAATCCCCCCACCGACAGCGCTTGGGTTGAAGTCCTCAAAACCATTGGTCTCAGCATTATCTTGGCCCTGGGCATTCGTACCTACGTGGCCGAAGCTCGCTGGATTCCTTCTGAATCAATGGTGCCGACGCTGCTGGTGAAGGATCGGTTGATTGTCGAAAAACTGCAATACCGGTTTGGCGGCAGCCCCAAGCGCGGCGATATCATCGTCTTTATGCCGACCGCCGAACTGCGCCGCCACAACCTCAAAGATGCTTTTATTAAGCGCGTGATTGGTCTGCCGGGTGAACTGGTGGAGTTGCGAGATGGCCAGGTTTACATCAACGGCCAGCGCCTGAACGAACCCTACATTGCCCGCGAGTCCGTCTTAACAACCGGTCGCCCCAGTCCTGCGAGTGGCTCAGGGGAGCGCCCGGCCAGCCTTAGCGCGGATGGCAATGCGGTGCAGCGCACGGATACCAATGTTTGCGTAGGGGATCCACAACCTTTTCTGGCCCGGCCGGTGCGGGTGCCCCCCAACTCCTATCTCGTGCTCGGCGACAATCGCAACCGCAGTTACGACAGTCGTTGCTGGGGAGTCGTTCCGCAAGATTTGATTGTTGGCCATGCAGTTTGGCGGTTTTGGCCCCTCGATCGCATGGGTAATCTCTAGTCAAGCGCTGAGCCTAGAAAAAATAGGGCCTAAAATAGCCCAGAAAATAAAAAGGAGTAGTTACTGGTTCAGCAACTGCTCCTTTTTTCTGTTTCTTCTGGTTGAAGAATTTTGAGTTTGCCAATTGTAGTTGGCCAATTATAGTCGTTCCGATTGACAATGAGATCGACCAAGCCTTGTCCGGCAAAGGTTTCAGGTCATGATGTGTCTCATTTCTAATCGAGCCTACTATAGTTGGCCGACCAAACCAAGGAACCCTAGTCCTTTTTGGTTTCGGTTGCCATCCCATACTTGCGCAGGAATCGCTCCACACGACCTTCAGTGTCAATGATCCGCTGAGTGCCGGTGAAGAACGGGTGATTACCAGCCCAAATGTCCACATGCAATTCCGGTTGGGTTGAACCAACCGTCATCACCAATTCGCCGTTGCAATAGACCTTTGCATCGGGATACCACTCGGGGTGAATGCCTTCTTTTGCCATGATGTGAACCTCAACCAAGGTTTAGGAAATTTAAGGGTGATCGAACCGCATTCAAGTGCATGGATTCGATCGCGAGGATTTGCACAAAAGAGCTGGCGATCGCGACTTCCAAACGGGGTCTTTTGATCACCAGCCCCCAGCCTGCCCATTCGTTGGGGAAAGCCACCGAGGCCTCCCCCTCGAAAGTCGGCGCTTGGAAAATTAGCGCTTCGAGAACTGAGGAGCCTTCCGGGCTTTCTTCAAACCGTACTTGCGACGTTCCTTGGCGCGGGGGTCGCGGGTCAGGTAGCCTTCAACCTTCAGGGGCTTACGGTTTTCAGGATCAAGCTGAATCAAGGCCCGAGCCACACCCAAGCGGATCGAGTCAGCCTGGCCAGTCAGGCCGCCGCCCACCACGCTCACCAGCACGTCGTAATCCCCTTCCAAACCGAGGGTTTCCAGAGGTGCTTTGGCCGCAGCCAGATAAACCGGGTTGTATTGCAGGTAGTTATCGCCAGGACGACCGTTGATGGTCAGTTGGCCAGAGCCAGGCACCAGGCGCACGCGAGCGACCGAGGTTTTACGGCGGCCCGTGCCGCGATACATCACGCGCCCGTTGTTATCCGTTGCTTGCATTAGCCTTCACCTCCAGGAATGGTGTTGATCGTCAGGACTTGGGGTTGTTGTGCCGTGTGGGGATGGTCTGCACCGGCATAAACCTTCAGCTTGCGGAACAGTTGCCGACCGAGGGCATTTTTAGGCAGCATCCCTTTAATGGCATGTTCCACAATCCGCTCGGGCAAACGATTTTGCAGCTTTTCAAAGCTCTCCGTCTTCATCCCACCGGGACGGCCAGAGTGACGACGGTAGACCTTTTGAGTCCGTTTTTTACCGGTCACTTCCACTTTGTCGGCGTTCACGATCACCACAAAGTCACCGGTATCCAGGTGGGGCGTATAGGTGGGCTTGTTTTTGCCCCGCAGGACGGAAGCCACTTCGGTGGCCAGGCGGCCAAGGCGTTGACCAGCGGCATCAACGACGTACCATTGCCGGTCAACGTCGTTTACGGAGGGCAGGGCAGTCTTGGTGGGAATGGACATAGGGGTTGGTTGGGTTGCGAAAGTCGCTGAATCGGGGAAGTTATAACTAGGGCGATCGCGTAGTGCGTTAAGCCTAGAATCTTTATGTAACGGGAGGGCTGAAGGTTGCCGGGCCGTCCTGGGTCAGGTCAAACCAAGGCAGGGTGTTGGTGCGAGCAATCTCTGGCAGGGGCGAGTTGGGGTAGCCAATGCGCAGTAGGCACAATCCCATGGGTGGCGCGGCATATTTCACCAGGTCTCGGCGTTCACTCTGCCAAATTTGGGTGAACTCTTCGACACTGAGGCGATCGCGCCCCACCAACACCAACATCCCCGCCAGCAGCCGCATCATGCCGTACAAAAAGCCACTGGCTTGAACTTCAAGTTCCACAATCGGCCCGCGCCGCCGACACCAGGCTTCTTGAACATCCACCCAAGAATGGGGACGTTTTGATCCGGCACGGTGGAAAGCGGCCAAGTGATGCCGACCCACGAGGGGGGCGATCGCCGCCTGCATCTTCTCCACTTGAATTGGCTCGTAATAGTGCCAACTGAAGGGTTTGAGGTACAGGTTCGGCTGTGGATCGGTGTAGAGAACATAGCGGTAACGCCGCCACGAGGCCGAGAACCGAGCGTGCCAGTTCCCCGGAACCGCACAGGAGGCCAGAATCAGAATATCATCTGGCAACCTTGTGTTGAGGACTTTCGCCCAACGGTGAGGAGGAATCGGGCTGGCCACGTCAAAGTGGGCCACTTGGGCAGAGGCATGAACTCCGGTGTCGGTGCGTCCAGCACCATGGATGACAACGGGATGCCCCAGAATCTCGGCGATCGTGTCTTCGATCGTGGCTTGAACGCTGCGATCGCGGATCTGCCGCTGCCAACCACAGAACCCTGTTCCCAGGTACTGAATCACCAAAGCAACACGTTGCTGATCGGCGGGACAGTCGGCCATGATTGTTGCTCTACACCCCAGCGATTGGTCTTGGCCTAGACCAATTCCAAAATGGCCATTTCGGCATTGTCACCACGCCGGGGCACGGTGCGCAAAATGCGGGTATAGCCGCCATTCCGCTGACCATAGCGCTGGGGAGCCTGCTCGAACAGGGCATGAACCAAGTCGGCATCATACAGATAGCCCAAGGCCCGACGACGGGAAGCCAAGGAACCGTCCTTGGCCAAGGTAATCATGCGATCAACCTCGGCGCGAACAGCCCGGGCCCGGGCTTTGGTGGTGGTGATTTGACCATTGCGGATGGTTTCCGTGGCCAGGGCCCGCAGCAGGGCGCGACGCTGGTCAGCGGGCTTACCAAGTTTAGGAACGCGACGACCGTGACGCATAGCTCCGATCTCTACTCAACTGATTAGTAACTAGGGGGGTCGGATCTAGAACGGGCTAGAGCCGGGGGTGAACGGTGGCAGCTAGGCTTTGGCCACCTTTTCTTGCGGCAGGGTGATGCCCAAACGCCGCTGCAACGCTTCGATCACTTCTTCAGCCGACTTGGCTCCGAAGTTTTTGATCTCCAGCAAATCTTCTTGGGTGAATTCCAGAAGATCGGCAACGGTGTTGATTTGCGCCCGCTTCAGGCAGTTGTAGGCGCGCACCGACAGTTGCAATTCTTCGATCGGGATTTGGCTGCTGGGGTCTTGGGACTCTGGGCGATCGCTCTTGGTGGCTTCGATGGTGAAGTCCTTGAGCGGGTTGAACAGATCCACCAGAAGCGTGGCAGCCTGACTGAGCGCCTGTTGGGGGGTGATGCTGCCGTTCGTCCAAATTTCCAGAACCAGGCGATCCTTCTCCAGGGATTCGCCCACCCGGGCATCCTCAACGGTGTAGTTCACCTTGCGGACGGGCATAAACATCGAGTCGATCTGCAAAAAGTCGATCGCCGATGCATCATCACGACCCCGATCGATCGCCCGATAGCCCACCCCACGTTCCACTCGGAACTCCATTTCCAACGTGGCCCCCTCGGCCAAGGTGGCAATGTACTGGGTTGGGTCAACCACTTCCACTTCTGAAGGCAAATCGAACAGGTCTGCCGTGACCACCCGCGGCCCTTTGGCCAACAGGCGACCAATTTGCGGCTGATCCGTGTGGCTGCGCAGCACCAATTCCTTCATGTTCAGCAGGATGTCCAACACATCCTCCCGCACACCGGGAACCGTCGCGAACTCGTGGTTCACGCCCGCAATCCGGACGGCCGTCACTGCGGAACCCACGAGGTTCGACAGCAGTACCCGACGCAAAGCGTTCCCTACCGTTGTGCCCTGCCCACGTTCGAGGGGGGACAGCACCAAACGGCTGTAGAGATTGCGATTGCTTTCCGTGCTCGATTCAACACACTCGATCTGAAATTGCGACACGCTTTGTGCCTCCCAACCGGCCTAGTCGATCCATATGCGGCAGTGAAGCCGCCCCGTAACAGAAAAAAATTCGCGGTGACCAAGGGTTACCGCTGGCTTGCAGGATGCGATCGCAGCGCCCGTGAGTTGGCGCGGGTCGATCGCGGGGTGATTAGACCCGACGACGCTTCGGCGGCCGGCAACCATTGTGCGGAATCGGCGTAACATCGCGAATCAGCGTGATTTCCAGACCCGACGCTTGCAGGGCCCGAATCGCCGTTTCCCGACCCGAACCGGGGCCGCTCACCATCACTTCCACCTGCCGCATCCCCTGTTCAGAGGCACGACGGGCAGCAGCTTCAGCGGCGGTTTGGGCGGCGAAGGGCGTACCCTTCTTGGCTCCCTTGAAACCGCTGGAACCAGCCGAGGCCCAGGAGATTGCATCACCCTTGAGGTCGGTGATCGTCACAATCGTGTTGTTGAAAGTCGATTGAATGTGGGCGACACCGCTGGGGACGTTGCGCTTTTGCTTACGCGGGCCAGAGCGCTTGTTGGGTTGCTTTGCCATAGCTGTTGAACAGAACTAAAACGTTCGTAGAAAGGGGACAGAACCAGTCGATTACTTGCGAGGAGCCTTCTTCTTCCCGGCCACCGTACGACGACCACCACGGCGAGTCCGGGCATTGGTGCGCGTCCGTTGACCCCGCACCGGCAGACCTGCGCGGTGACGACGACCCCGATAGCAACCGATGTCCATCAGGCGCTTGATGTTCATGGCCTCAAAGCGGCGCAGATCACCTTCCACCTGGTAGTTATCCAACTCGGCCCGCAGGGCAGAGATGTCTGCATCGCCGAGGTCTTTGACGCGCGTATCCGGATTCACACCCGTTGCGGCCAAAATTTTCTTCGACAGGGTTAGACCAATGCCGTAAATATAGGTCAACCCAATTTCAATGCGCTTCTCGCGCGGTAAATCTACACCGGAAATACGTGCCACGTTGGTTCTCCCTAACGTTTTAATGCTCTGTCTTTAGATGGGTGCCAGGCAAACACAACCACCCTAACGCTGTCTTTTACCCTTGGCGTTGTTTGTGTTTGGGGTTTTGGCAAATGACCATGACGCGACCGCGACGACGAATCACGCGGCACTTTTCGCACATTTTGCGGACGGAGGCTCGGACTTTCATGATGGTTAAAATCTCCAAACTTGGAATTTTAGAGAAAAATGAGTACCGGATCAACCTATCGGGGCAAGTCTTTGGCTAGACCAGCGATCGGGTGGCTATTTTGGGGGTTATTTTTTGCCACCCGTGTTCTTTAAACGGTAGGTGATGCGCCCCTTGGTCAGGTCGTAGGGGGTCAGCTCAACCTTGACGCGATCGCCCGGCAGAATCTTGATGTAGTTACGGCGAATCTTGCCAGAAATATGTGCTAGGACGTTGAAACCGTTATCGAGATCCACCCGGAACATTGCGTTCGGGAGTGATTCGGTTACGGTTCCCTCCATTTCGATCAGATCTTGCTTGGACAAGGATCAGCTCTCCTGTATGAACGTCGAGTTGGTTGACAATCAGTGAAATTGCTGTTAAGCGCTATCTCACTGCCAAACTAGCACAATGGGCGATCGGGTCTGGGGTTCTGGTTTGGTTCCCGGCTTCAGCACGAAGCTTCAGCACCAAACTTCAGCGGAGGTGACCTAAGCCGTTGGGGCGATCGCCTGTTTCAGGTCACGAGTCACATCGCTGAGGGGCTGGTCACCATTGACCTCCGCCAATAGGTTCGCCTGCTGGGCCCTGTAGAACTTCAGCAGCGGTTCCGTCGTTTGGTGAAAAATCGCCAGGCGATGCTCAATGGTCGCCAAATTGTCATCCGAGCGACCTTCCGCTGTGCCTCGGCTCAGGAGACGGGCCTTGAGTACCTCATCGGCAACCACCAAATTCAGCACTCGATCGCAGGCCTGACCCGTTGCCGCCAGCATGTCATTGAGTTTTTCGGCCTGGGCCACATTACGCGGGAAGCCATCCAGGATCCAGCCCTGTTGAGCATCAGGTTCTGCGAGCCGGTCTTTGATGATCCCAATGATCAATTCATCGGGTACCAATTCACCGCGATCCATGAAGGACTTCGCCGCCTGTCCCAAGGAAGTGCCTTGGGCAACGGCCGCGCGCAAGATATCACCCGTGGAAATATGGGGAATGCCATATTCCTCAGACAAAATCTTGGCTTGCGTGCCCTTACCGGCACCCGGTGGGCCGAAAAAAATCAATCGCGTCACTGCTTCACCATTCCTTCGTAGCGCTGTGAAATCACGTAGGTTTGGATTTGCTTCGCCGTTTCGATCGCGACCCCAACCAAAATCAGAAACGACGTTGCTCCTAACCCTTGGAACGTCCGCACATTGGTGGCACTTTCCACGGCCGTCGGCACAATGGCCACCAAGCCCAAGAAAATTGCCCCCAAGAAGGTCAGCCGATTCAAAATCTGCTGCACCCGCTTACTCGTGGCTTGACCTGGGCGCACCCCGGGGATGCTCGCTCCCATCTTCTTCAGGTTCTGAGCCATATCCACCGGGTTCACCACCAGCGACGAATAGAAATAGCTAAAGAACAGAATCAGTGCCAGGTAAACCAACACGTACAGCCAGGGCGTGGGGCCCGTCGGACTCAGATAGGTGGCCACCCGAGCCAAGGCTTCATTGTTCGTGAACTGGGCCAGCGAGGCCGGAACCACCAACACCGCCGTCGAGAAGATGATGGGCATCACCCCCCCTTGGTTCAGGCGCAAGGGCAAGTAGCTGCTGCGCTCCTGATACTGGCGGCGACCCACCTGGCGGCGGGCCATCACGATTGGGATGCGACGGGCCCCTTCTTGAACAAACACAATGCCGACAATGGTGGCCATAAATGCCAACATCAACAGCACAATGCCGCCAATGGTCGATCGATCACCACTTTGAGCCAGCTCCAGTGTTTGACCCACCGACTTCGGAAAGGTCGAAACAATGTTCACGAAAATCAGCAGCGAAGCACCATTGCCCACGCCACGCTCCGTGATTAGCTCGCCAATCCACATCACAAACATCGAACCAGCCGTCAGGGCCAGCGCCGTCTTCACCACAAACAGGCCCGCTGGCTCCGTCGTGGCCCCCAACGCCGACACCCAGAGACCGATCCCCACGCTTTGGATCACGGCCCAAGCAACGGACACATAGCGGGTGATTTGGGCAATCTTGCGACGGCCCGCCTCCCCTTCATTCTTCTGGAGGTCTTCCAGAGAAGGCAGCGCCGCCGTCAGCAATTGGATGATGATGGATGCGTTGATGTAGGGCAGAATTCCCAACGCAAAGATCCCCAGCAGCGATAGACCGCCCCCGGAGAAGATATCTAAGAAGCCAACCAACCCACCTAGACCGCTGTTTTGGATCGCGTTGCCAAAGGCTGCACGATCAATTCCCGGTACCGGCAAAAAGATCCCAAGGCGCACCAGCACTAGCAGGCCGACGGTCACCAGCAACCGCCCCCGCAGGCCAGCCGCCTGGGCCATTTGCATGAAGGTTTCTTGGGCTGTTGGCGCTTTATCTCGACTGACGACCATGGTTGGTACACCTCAGGCAAATTTCAGCAACCGGATTTCCCAACTTCAATCTTAGACAACCGTGCAAGTTCCGCCGGCTGCTTCGATCTTTTCCTTGGCACTAGCCGTGAAGCGAGCGGCTTCCACCGTCAGCTTCACCGACAGGTCACCATCGCCCAGCAACTTCAGCGGGCCATCGTTGGTGGTAACAATCCCGGCTTCCATCAACGAGGCCAAGTTGACGGTCGAACCGGCCGCCAGGCCAGCCAGACTGCCGACGTTGACCACGGTGTAGGCTTGGCGGTTGATCACCGTGAAGTGCTTCAGCTTCGGCACCCGGCGGTAAAGGGGCATTTGACCCCCTTCAAAACCGGGGCGGGTGCTGCGACCGGAGCGCGACTTTTGACCGCGCATCCCGAAGCCACCGCTCGCGCCTTGACCGGCAGCAATGCCCCGACCGACGCGACGACCGCGCTTTTTGGAGCCTTTTTTAGGCTGTGCATCCGTGATTTTCATGGATTTGGTCTCCGTCGATGACCGGAACTACTTGTACAGGTGCTCGAGGGTCACACCCCGGTCTTCGGCCACTTCTGCGAAGGTGCGCAGGGAAGACAGGGCATCCAAAGCAGCACGGGCGTTGTTCAAGGGGTTGTCGGAACCCAGTTGCTTGGCAAGGATGTTTTTCACCCCAGCCAATTCCAACACGGTACGGACAGCACCCCCGGCGATTACCCCGGTACCGGGAGCGGCGGGGCGCATCATCACTTTGGAGCTACCACCACCGACACCGTTGGTGGGGTGGGGAATCGTGTCGCCCTTGATCAGGGGCACGTCAACCAGGTGCTTTTTGCCATCGGCTACGCCTTTTTTGACGGCTCCGATCACATCAGCGGCTTTGCCAACCCCAACGCCCACTTGACCGCGTTCGTTACCGATCACGACCACGGCGCGGAAGCTGAGCTTTTTACCGCCCTTGACCACCTTGGTGACGCGGCGGATTTGGACGACGCGCTCTTGCCATTCGGACTCTTTCTCGCGGGTGCGATTGCCTTTACGACGAGTTGCCATAGTGAATACTCCTGAGTTCTCGCCTAGAAGTTCAGTCCGGCTTCGCGCGCCGCGTCGGCCAAAGCCTTGACACGACCGTGGTAAAGATTACCGCCGCGATCGAACACAACTTGGGTAACGCCCTTGGCTTGGGCGCGCTCAGCCAGCAGCTTACCCACCGCTGCGGCTGCATCACAATCGCGGCTGCTTTCAAGCTGCGATTTGACATCGGGTTCCAGGGTCGAAGCGGCTACCAACGTGTGATGTTGGGTGTCGTCGATCACCTGGGCGTAAATGTGTTGGTGCGAGCGGAACACGCACAGGCGAGGCCGATCGGGCGTTCCCGAAACTTTGCGGCGCACCCGCCCGTGGCGACGGCGCACCATATCCTTGCGAGTGGCTTTCATTATTTCTTACCTGTCTTACCTGCCTTGCGGCGAACGACTTCACCTTGGTAGCGAATCCCTTTGCCCTTGTAGGGTTCCGGTTTGCGCACAGCACGGACACGGGCGGCGGTGTTACCCACCAATTCCTTGTCAATGCCGCTGACAATCACATTGGTGTTGTTTTCTACCGCAAACTGAATCCCGTCGGGGGCGGGGATATTCACCGGGTGGCTGTAGCCCATGGACAGGTTCAAGGTCGTGCCTTGAACGGCTGCCCGGTAGCCAACCCCTTGGATTTCCAGACGACGCTGGAAGCCTTGGGACACGCCTTCGACCATGTTGGCCAGCAGGGTGCGGCAGAGACCATGGCGCTGACGGGCGGGACGCGATTCATCCCGGCGCGTCACGAGCAGTTGATCTGCTTCTTGGGAGAAGAGAATTTCAGGGGGGAAGGTGCGGGTCAGCTCGCCTTTGGAGCCTTTGACCGAGACGGTTTGGCCGTCGATCGTCACCGTCACCCCTGTGGGAATGGGAATGGGACGCTTGCCAATGCGGGACACGATTGAGAACTCCTTCGTCGTAGGGATTACCAGACGTAGCAGAGGACTTCGCCACCGATGCCCTGCTGACGCGCGTCGCGATCGGTCATGATGCCCCGAGAGGTCGAGACGATCGCGATGCCAATGCCGCCCAACACGCGGGGCAAATCGCGGCGATTGGAATAGACACGGAGGCCCGGCTTGCTCACGCGCTTCAGGTTCGAGATGATCGGACGGCGCTGCTTACCCTTGTATTTCAAAGAGATCACGAGCGTCTTCTTCACACCTTCACCGGTTTCTTCCACTTCGGCGACGAAGCCTTCAGACTTGAGCACCTCGGCGATGCTGCGGGTCATCTTGGTGGCCGGAACTTCCGTTTTTTGGTGACGCGCCAGGCAGGCGTTGCGAATGCGCGTCAGCATATCTGCGATGGGATCGTTAACCATAGTTCGCTCCTTGCAACGCTACTTGTCCCGGAACGGCATGCCCATTTCCTTGAGCAGCGCGCGGCCTTCTTCGTCGGTGGTGGCGGTGGTCGTGATGCAAATGTCCATCCCGCGGATTTGGTCGATGCTGTCGTAGCTGATTTCAGGGAAGATCAGCTGCTCACGCAGACCGAGGGAGTAGTTGCCACGACCATCGAAGCTGTTAGGGCTGACACCACGAAAGTCCCGGATTCGGGGTAGGGACAATCGCACAAGGCGATCGAGGAAGTCATACATCTTGTCGGAGCGCAGGGTCACCATCATGCCCACGGGCATCCCTTGGCGCAGCTTAAAGCCGGCGATCGCCTTTTTGGCGCGGGTCACGACGGGGCGCTGACCGGTGATGGTGGCCAATTCCACTAGAGAAGACTCCAGGGCCTTGGCATTCTGCGACGCTTCGCCCAAACCACGGTTCACCGTGATCTTCACCACTTTGGGCACCTGGTGAATGTTCTCGTACCGGAACTGTTCCATCAGTTTCGGCACGATTGTTTCCTTGTAAATGGTTTTCAGTCGTGCTGGCATGGCTGTTTCAGCGATCGGGCGCAACGTTAGTCGATGATTTCGCCAGTTTTAATCAGCTTGCGCACCTTCTTGCCTTGGTCGGTGAAGGTGTAGCAAACGCGGCTGGCGACCTTTTCTTTTTCGGAATAGTGCAGGACGTTCGAGCTGTGGATCGGGAACTCGCGCACCTCGACTTTGCCCGATTCGCCTTCCTGGGTTGGCTTGGTGTGCTTGGTCTTTTGGTTTACCCCTTCGACGATCACTTGGCTCGTTTTGGGGAAGACGCGCACAATCTTGCCAACTTTTCCCTTGTCACGACCGGAGATCACCTGAACGGTGTCACCCGCTTTGACATGCATTTTGAAGCGCACGGCTTTGCCGTTTGCATTCACTTGAATCTTGCCGGGCTTGGCCATTACAGCACCTCCGGAGCCAGCGAAACGATCTTCAGGTAGTTCTTGTCACGCAGCTCACGAGCTACGGGGCCAAAAACGCGCGTCCCACGGGGGTTGCCATCCTTGTTGACGATCACGGCGGCGTTGTCGTCGAAGCGAATGCACATGCCGCTATCGCGTCGGATGGTTTTCCGAGTGCGAACGATCACGGCTCGCACCACGTCGGACTTTTTCACTGCCATATTCGGAATGGCATCTTTGACGACGGCGATGATTTCATCACCGACATGGCCGTAGCGACGGTTGCCACCGCCCAGGACGCGAATACACATCAGCTTCTTCGCGCCGCTGTTGTCCGCTACGTTCAGATAGGTTTGCTGTTGAATCATGGGCGATCGAGCCTCCCTTACCGGGTCGCGCTTTCGAGAACTTCAACGACCGTCCAGCGCTTGGTTTTGCTCAGGGGGCGAGTTTCGCGGATGCGAACCCGATCGCCTTCCTTGCACTGGTTGTCTTCATCGTGGGCCTTAAAGCGGCGCGTGCGAACCACAATCTTGCCGTACTTGGAGTGGGCCGAGCGGTTTTCCACCGACACCACCACCGTTTTCTGCATCTTGTCGCTCACAACAACGCCAACACGTTCTTTGGCAGCCATAGGGGGTTAACTCCAGAACTACGCTTGGGTTGCTGCTTCAGATGCAGCCGCGAGCTTGCGCTCATGCTCCACCGTGAGCAGTTGCGCCAACTCATGCTTTGCATGTTTGATTTCGTGCGACTTCACCTCTTGGCGAATCGCCTTCTTCATCCGGAATTGGAACAGTTGGCGCTTGAGTTCCAAAATGCGATCGCCCAGTTCGGTGTCACTAAGGGCGCGCGCGTCAGCAATCTTCGGGAGAGCCATAGGGCATTACGACTGGATGTCTTCGCGAACAATAAACTTGGTCTTCACGGGCATCTTGAACGCGGCCAGGCGCATTGCTTCGCGAGCCGTCTCTTCAGCAACACCCTTGATTTCGTACAGGATCCGACCGGGTTTGATCACGGCCACCCAGAACTCCGGTGCCCCTTTACCGGAACCCATTCGGGTTTCTGCGGGGCGCATGGTCACAGGCTTGTCAGGGAAGACGCGAATCCAGATTTTGCCACCCCGGCGGATGTAGCGGGTCATGGCCCGACGACCGGCTTCGATTTGGCGAGCCGTAATCCAGCCGCATTCCAGCGATTGCAGGGCAAAATCCCCAAAATTCAGCGAACTGCCCCGAGTGGCGAGGCCCCGCATCCGGCCGCGTTGTTGCTTGCGGAATTTTGTTCTTCTTGGACTGAGCATGGATTATTCCTCGTTCGAGCGGTCTTCAAACTGCTGACGACGACGGGGTTGGCGACGACGCGGCGCAGGCTGATTCGCCGGAGCCACTTCCTCTTGTCCAGGAATGATCTCGCCCTTGAACACCCACACCTTGATCCCCAACACCCCATAGATGGTGCTGGCGGTGCGGTAGCTGTAGTCGATGTCCGCCCGCAGGGTATGCAGGGGCACGCGACCTTCCCGCGTCCATTCCGATCGGGCAATTTCTGCACCGTTCAAACGACCGCCGACTTGGATTTTGATCCCTTCGATCCCAGCGCGTTGGGCCCGTTGGATCGCCTGGCGGACAACCCGACGGAACGACACCCGGCGCTCCAGTTGCTGAGCGATGTACTCGGCAATCAAGGTGGCATCGGCATCGACGCGGGCCACTTCGATCACGTTGATTCGGATCTGGCGATCACGGCTCCCGAGCAGGTTTTGCAGACCAACCCGCAGGGTTTCGATCCCGCTGCCGCCCCGGCCCACCACCACACCCGGACGGGCGGTGTGAACTTCCAGGTCGATTTGGTCAGCCTTGCGCTCAATCCGCACCTTGGCAATGCCGGCATTGTTCAGGTTCTTCTCAACGTATTGCCGGATTTTGTGGTCTTCCTGCAACAGGCTGGAATAACGCGACGGATCTGCAAACCAGCGCGAGCGGTGCTCTTGGGTAATGCCGAGTCGCAGGCCGACGGGGTGAATTTTCTGTCCCATGGTTTCCTCGTCTCCTTATGCTTAGGCTTCTGCCGCCGGAGCAACCGCCACGGTGATGTGGCAGGTGGGCTTGCGGATTTGGTAGGCGCGACCTTGGGCGCGAGGGCGGAATCGCTTCAGGGTGGGGCCCTGATCAGCGAAGGCCGTGCTCACCACCAAGGAGGTGGCATCGAAACCGTTGTTGTTTTCTGCGTTGGCAGCGGCTGATCGCAGCAACTTGCGAACGATTTCGCAGGCGCGATAGGGCATGAACTGCAGAATAATCAGCGCTTCGGCGTAGCTCCGACCACGGATTTGGTCGAGGACGCGGCGAACTTTGCGGGGGGACATCCGCACGAAGCGCACGCTTGCTTTGACTTCGTTGGGACTAAGTGCCATATCTGAGCGATTCTCCGGGGGTTACTTGCGTCCTTTCTTGTCGCCCTTGGTGTGGCCTTTGAAGGTGCGCGTGGGAGCAAATTCCCCCAGCTTGTGGCCCACCATTTGCTCGTTGACGTACACGGGGACGTGTTGCCGGCCGTTGTGGACGGCGATCGTGTGACCCACCATTTGCGGCAGGATCGTTGAGGCTCGTGACCAGGTTTTGATCACTTGCTTTTCGCCCTTGACGTTCAGCGCTTCTACTTTTTTGAGCAGCTTGTCAGCAACGAAGGGACCTTTTTTCAGAGAACGAGACATACGCTTTAGGAACTCTTAGGGATTCGCGATCTCAAGCGGCGATCGCCCAGGGCTGGAGGGTTAGACCAACGGGCGGGCGATCGCCACACTGAAAAAACCTATGCGTTGCGACCGCCGCGACCGCGCTTGGACGACTTACGACGACGACGCACAATGAGTTTGGTGCTGGCTTTCCGCTTGTCGCGGGTTTTGCGACCCAAAGCGGGTTTACCCCAAGGGGTGACCGGGCCAGAACGCCCAATCGGCGCGCGACCTTCACCACCACCGTGGGGGTGATCCACCGGGTTCATGACGCTACCGCGCACTTCCGGACGGCGACCCAACCAACGCTTGCGGCCGGCTTTACCCAGGCTCAGGTTGCGGTGTTCGGAGTTGCCGACGCTGCCGATGGTAGCCATGCACTCTTTACGAACCTTGCGCACTTCCGTGGAAGGCAGCTTCAGGGTGACGTAGTTGCCTTCTTTGGCGACCACTTCAGCACCGGAGCCAGCGGAACGGGCCATTTGCGCACCGCGACCCGCCACCAACTCAATGTTGTGGACGGTCGTACCCAAAGGCATGTTGGCCAAGGGCAGGGCATTACCCACTTCGATCGGGGAATCAGGACCCGCCACGATCGTTTGGCCCACTTTCAGACCAACGGGGGTGATGATGTAGCGCTTTTCGCCATCTTCGTATTGCACCAACGAAATGCGCGCATTCCGGTTGGGGTCATACTCGATCGACAGCACTTCAGCGGTCATGCCCAGCTTGTCGCGCTTGAAGTCGATCTTCCGGTACAGGCGCTTGTGGCCACCACCCCGGTGACGACAGGTGATCCGACCCAGGTTGTTACGACCCTTGCGGCGGTGCTTGTAAGAAGTCAGAGACTTTTCGGGTTCGCTGCGGGTGATTTCCGCAAAGTCAGCCACGCTGGCTTGACGAACCCCGGGGGTATAAGGACGGAAGGTACGAATTGGCATCGTCTTAAAACTCCTTCAGCGCTAGACTTCGGGGAACAGTTGAATCGAACTGCCTTCGGCCAGCGTGACGATCGCCCGCTTCACCTGAGGACGGTAACCCGACAGCCGACCCAGTTTCCGGGTCTTGCGCGGCGGGTTGTAGGTGTTGACCCTCTGGACTTTCACCTCAAACAGACCTTCGATCGCTGCCTTGATGTCCAGCTTGTTGGCGCGGGGATCCACGTCAAACACGTACTGGTTGTTTTCCAGCAGAATCGTGGCCTTTTCGGTGATGATCGGCCGGCGAACCACATCCGCCAACGTGCGATCGTCCAAGCGCGTCTTGTACTTAGGAGTGCGCTTAATCATCGCCGTAAACCTCCTTGATCTTCTCCAGCGCGTCCGCCGTCACCACCACCTTGTCGGCGTTCAGCAGGTCGAACACATTCAAGTTCGTTGCCAAAATCAACCGCAGGCTTTGGACGTTCCGGGCCGACAGCCAAACGTTTTCGTCTTGGTCAGCCACAATCAACAGCACCTTTTGGTTCGCATCCACATCCCAACGGGCGAGCGCGGCCAACAGGTCTTTGGTCTTGGGCTGGCTGAGTTGGCTGGCAAAGTTTTCCACCACCACCAAGTCATCCAAGCGACCTTGGAACGCCGTGCGCAGGGCCAGGCGGCGTTCCTTCCGGTTCATCTTTTGCGAATAGTCGCGGGGCTTGGGGCCAAAGATCACACCACCACCACGCCACAGGGGAGAGCGGTTCGAGCCAGCACGGGCGCGACCGGTTCCCTTTTGCCGCCAGGGCTTGCGACCACCACCGCGCACTTCCGAACGGGTCTTGGTGCTGACAGTACCTTGACGAGCATTCGCCAATTGACGCACCAAAGCCCGGTGCACAATGTGCTGAGCGTTTTCTTCACGGGCGACGCGTAAGTCCAGCTCGGTCTTGCCGGCTTCCTTACCGTCCCAATCTTTCACAATGCAGTTGACCATTGCTGTGCTCCACGTTCGACGGACTTACGGGCGATCGCGCTTACTTTTGACGACCCACCAGGTTGGACGGTGCAATGCTGACCAGCGTCCCCGGCTTGCCCGGAACCGCACCCTTGATCAACACGATGTTGCGATCGGGGTCGATCCGCACAACCGTCAGCTTCTTGACCGTCACACGCTCATTGCCCATCCGGCCAGCCATGCGCTTACCGGGATAGACACGACCGGGGGTCGTACCCGCACCCGTCGAACCGGGCAGACGGTGGTTTTTGGAACCGTGAGACATCGGCCCGCGACCAAAGTTGTGGCGCTTTTGGTAACCCGCGAAACCACGACCAATGCTGTTACCCGTCACGTCAACGATTTGACCGACTTCGATGCAGCGATCGGCGCGGATTTCTTCACCAAGGGTAAAGCCAGCCACATCCACCAAACGGTATTCCCGCAGGTGGCGCAGGGGCTTCGCGTTGGCCTTGCTCAGGTGTCCGATTTCCGGCTTGCTGAGGGCCTTTTCTTTGACTTCTTGAAAACCCAACTGAACGGCCGTGTAGCCATCAGTCTCTTTGGTTTTGATTTGCGTAACGGTACAGGGGCCAGCTTGGATGACCGTTACCGGGATGGCCCGGCCCGTTTCATCAAAGACTTGGGTCATGCCCAACTTAGTACCTAGAATGCCAAGAGACATGGCGTTCTCCTTAGACTAGGGATGGTTAGGAGAGTCCTTCCCCCTAGCGTCAACCAGCCGTAACAAGAGCGCCTCTAGCGCGTAAGGGCCAGAAGCACTTTCCCGACGGACTTTGAGTTTTGGGCACTCTGATTGACGTAGACTGACCGCTTATCTGCGCTGAGAAATCGTTGAGAATCTCAAGGCTCGGATGTCAGTCAACCGAGGGAAGATTTTGCGCTGGAGCGGTTTGCATCGTTGCAGCGCGTTTGCTTGCTAGGACTTAAGCAGCGACCTGCTCAGTATCCGGTTCAGCAAAAGTTGCCTGGAAAATTTGCCAGATCGGCAAATGTTGTGGTTTTAAGGTTGCGTAGCGCAGGGAACCACAGTTTTGGCAACGGTTCAATATTATAGGGGTGTGGCAGTCTTTTGTCTAGCAATTGATGATTTTGCTACAAAACTGGCAGCACACCCCTTGGCCCTTAGGCCGGAAATGGGGATGAATGCTTTACCCCTTCACGATCGCCCCGAAATCTCCGAGCACCCTGGCATGGTTCCGCAACAGGCCCAGCAGGTTCAGCCGGTTACGCCGCACCGCTTCATCATCCACCATCACCATCACACTTTCGGAACCATCAAAGAAGTTCGCCACCACGGCCGCCGCCTGCGCCAGTTGATCGGCCAGGGGCTGGTAGTTACGGGTTTGGCGCGTGGCTTGGGTGATGGGCAACAGGGCAACCAGGGCATCATAAAACGCCTGTTCTGAGGGTTGCTCAAACAAGGCAGATTTCACGGAAGCAGCGGGATCCAAATCGCTGAAGTTGAGATCGCCCTTGGCGGCCAGTTTGGAGGCGCGGTTGATGGTGGCATAGAGGTTGGCCAATTGCCCCGATCGCCGCAGGGATTGCAAGAACTGTGCCCGTTGCAGCACATCGGCGGGGTCGTAGAGGGCGCGTAGGGCCGCATCTCGATCGCCCGGTTCTCCGACCACTGCCAAGGCCAGGTCGTAATCAATGCCCTGTTCATCTTCGAGCAGGCTGCGGAACCGTTGCACAAAGAATTCCGCCAGTTGCGTGCCCATGCCAGAATCTGCCCAACGATCGACCGATTCCGGCTCAATCAGCGATTCCAAATTCAGAGACCAACCGGCATCCCAAATGATGTTCACCACGGCGTTGGCGGCCCGGCGCAGGGCAAAGGGATCGGAGGATCCGCTCGGCAACAGGCCAATTCGGAACAGACTGCACAGGGTATCGAGGCGATCGGCCAGGGCCACAATGCGCCCGGTTTGGCTGGTGGGCAAAGCATCGCCCGCGCCCTTGGGTAGGTAATGTTCCCCGATCGCCACCGCCACCGCTTCCGGTTCCCCGCTGGCCCGGGCATACTTCTCGCCCATGATGCCTTGCAGCTCTGGGAACTCGAAGACCATGCTGGTCACCAAGTCTGCTTTACAGAGCAGGGCGGCCCAGTTCACCAAGTCCCGATCATCCGCCGACAGTTGCAGTTGGTGGCAGAGTCGATCGGCCATGGACACGATTCGATCGACCTTGGCCCGCATACTGCCCAATTGGTCTTGGAAGGTGACCGTTTCCAGCTTGGCCAAGTAGCTTTCTAACGGCTTGGCAATGTCGGCCTTGTAGAAATACTGGCCATCGCTGAGGCGGGCCCGCACCACTCGTCCGTTGCCCTCAGCGATGATGGCGGCCTTGGTCGGATCCCCATTACTGATGGTGATGAAGTTGGGCAACAGTCGATCGGGCTGGCCCGGTTGATGGACGGGGAAATAGCGCTGATGGGTGACCATGACGGTTTTGGTCACCTCCGACGGCAACTCCAAAAATTCCTGATCAAAACCACCAATTACCGCCGTGGGAAATTCCACCAAGTCCCGCACTTCTTCCAGCAAATCGGGGTCAATTTCCGCTTCTCCACCCAGTTGGGCCGCTGCGGCCTGGGTTTGCTGAATGATCAGCGCCTGCCGTTGCTCGGGATTCACCAGCACGGAAGCCGCTGCCAAGGTAGCCACATAGTCCGTGGCCTGGGCGATCGAAACCGATGCAGGATGCAACACCCGGTGGCCGGTCGTGACTCGATCGGCCGTCAGCACTTCCGCCGGGCGCGTTTCGGTGGCCGCTCGCACGGTCAAAGACACCGGCAACACTTGATCATCCCAAAGGGCAATCAGGCTGCGAATGGGCCGGGGGAATCGGAATTCTCCATCTCCCCAGCGCATAAACCGCTTCCCTTCCAGGGCCAGCACCCATTGGGGAGCCAATTCCTGCAAGAGATCGGGGGTCGATCGCCCCGCCGTGAACACTTCCGCAAAAACAAATTCACCCTTGTCCGTGGCTCGCAACTCCAAATCGCTCAGGGCCACACCGTTTTTGCGCGCAAATCCTTCGGCGGCCTTGGTGGGTTGCCCATCCTTGAAGGCAGCACTGGCCGGCGGCCCTTTCACCGCCTCCCGGCGATCGGGCTGGCGATCGGGCAACCCTTCAATCACCAGGGCCAAGCGGCGCGGTGTGGCAAACACCTGCACCGATGTGGCGCTTAGGTTGGCTTCCGCCAAGCTCTTGGGCACGCGATCGCGCCACTGACGCACCGCACTGGCCACAAAACTTGCGGGTAATTCTTCAGTGCCGACCTCAAACAAAAAAGCAGGCATGGGAGCGCTGGAACTCGATGAACAGACTTGAAAAACCTAGCAGATCGCCAGCATAAACGATCCGAAACCATCCGACTGAGGGCGATTGTTTCGTTGCGTTGCGTTGCCTTCGTTAACTGGTCTTCATGGCCTGGCCGTCGTTAACGCGCCCAGCCAGAAGACTGGCCAATCGCCTCAGTCACAGCAGCCATCAGCCCCCTAGGCACGCCCCAGCCACAGAATTCCTGCAATCACCAGCAGCACCAGCAACAACCCAAAGCCCAAAAAGCGATTCTCATGGACAATCAGGGCCGGATCGATCGGCTTTGGCTCCGGCATGGGACGAGATCGGGGCGATCGGCTCGGGGCCTGACCGGTGGCCGCCTTGAACCCCGCACCATCCGCCGCCTCCAAGCTCGACAAGTCGGGAATTTCCGTCAGCCATTCCGGGCGCTTGCTCAACACGGGCGCTTCCAAAATGGCCAACAGCCGGCGAGCTTGCGATCGGGTTTCTAGGTGGGGATGCTTCGTCAGTTGCCGACACAATTGCAACCCCGCATCCCGCAGGCCCGCAGCCTCGTAGGCCGTCACCAACCACACCTGCATTTCACCCCCCAAGCGCCCATTGGCCGGCAACAGCGCCGCCCCCGTTTCCAAGGACTCGATCGCCTCGCGATAGCGCCCTGCCTCAAACAGCCTCCGCCCCTGGTCATAAAGCGTTTGGGCCCGATCTAGGGTCATGGCCTCAAAATCCGTTACCGGCTTTGGATCGGCCGTCTCTGGCTCCGTACCGGTTTCCACAGCACTCGCCCCCGATGCAAGGTCCAGCGATGAATTCAGCGAGTGAAAGACTGCCTCTTGATCTAGTTGATCTTGCTCTGCCGCCACGCGATCGCCTCAAATTCCTCTCGGTTCAGAGCCTTTAGTTTAACCCCGTGCTCCATAACTCTTTACGCAGCGGCGAGACCTTGGGTTAATCTTAAGGGGCATTTTTTGAGAAACACCACCGCGCGCTATGAAACGGCCGCTCGCGATCGCCGCCCTCACCAGCCTTGGCCTTGGTTTGGCAGGACTGCACATCAACGCCCAAGCCCAAGACCGCAGCGCCCCCGTGGTGGAATGTCGCCGCCCCGTGCCCCTGATGCCCGTTGGTGGCAATGACCCCGAAGTGGTGAAGCGGGTTTCGGCTCCTAGCCTGCTGTTTACGCGCAACAATTGGAACACCGATTTTGTTGTTCCTAGCAATCAAAGCTTTACCAGTTTTCGAGTCAGTTTATTTTTTAAAGACTCCGGCAGCTACAAGTCTGAAATGTTCCTCAAATATGGGGACAGCAGCAACGATCAGTTCTATGACGAACGGGTGAATGCTGAAGCGAATCAACTGGTGCAAGTGCCTGCCTATCCACGTCGTCGGCCCGGCCAAAACATTCAACCGTTTCAGGTGAACGTGAAGGTAGGCAACACAGGATCGATCGGGAAAGTGTATGTCGTTTCCGTGGATGCTTGCCGTTAGTTCTTAGGGGATTCCTCTAACCAATAGACCAACATGTCTCCTCGGCCTTTCACGGCAATTACCCCCCGCTGGGTTAATCGATAAAGGCTCGCTTCTCCCCCCAGGCGATCGAACACCGCTTGAGTCACTTGAATTTTGCCTGGCGATCCCTGAGACTCCATTCGGCTGGCCACATTCACCGTGTCCCCCCACAAATCGTAGGCAAACTTTCGCAGCCCAATCACCCCCGCCACCACGGGCCCCGAATGGAGTCCCACCCGAATGGAGAGGGGATAGCGGGACGTTTGATTCAATTGCTCGATCGCCCGCTGCATCGCCAAAGCCATGTCCGCCGCCGCCGCCGCATGGTTAGGGTTGGGATTCGGCAAGCCTGCCGCCGCCATGTAGGCATCGCCAATGGTCTTGATTTTTTCAAGGCCATGAAACTCCGCCAACTGGTCAAATAACGAAAACATGCGATTGAGTAATTCAATTGTTTCGACCGGTTGCAGTTGCGAAGCCAGGGGCGTGAATCCCACTAAATCCGCAAATAAAACCGTTACTTCTGGGAATAAATCTGCAATTTGGGACGAATCCGTCAGGAGTCGATCGGCAACACTGCGCGGCAAAATATTGGTGAGCAATTGATCCGAACGTCGCTGCTCTTGGCGTAGTTGTTTGCGAACTTCAAATTCAGTGCGAGATAGGCGTTCATAGAGGCCAACCACCAAAGTTGACATCAAAGAAATCCACACCATATCAAACAAAACTTGCCCAGGATCCAAAGGCTCTGGAAAAATTGCCTGACCCATCAAGCCATTGGTCAAAACATAATTCACATAGGCAATGAGGTGGGAAATGAGATGCCAATGCCAGCGAAACGGCAGCACGGCCGCGATGCTAAAAAAACCTAATGTCCAGCCCTTCAAATCGGGCATGACGGGTGTTCCCCAATGGCTGGGTAAATTAGTCACCACCGAAATCGTGGTTGAAAGCAGTAAAAATAGACCAAATTGGGATGAAAAAATCACCGGATCCAAGCTCAAGTGCTCAGGCCGCTTCGACTGAATCAGAGGTGGCAATTTTCCACCCTGGCTTAAGGGCTTTGGGACAATATTCTTAGGAGTTGCATTAGGAGTTGTTGCAGGAGTTGTTTGCCGAGAAACAGCAGAATAGCCCTCCGCAGTCGATGCCGGAACCAAATATCGTTCAGTTAAAGACTGGGTTTCACGGCTGCCAGCAAAAATTAAAACAATTGCCATCAAATGGCGAATTAAACGCACACTGAACAGGTCGCCTTTGCTGGATTCTTCAAAGGCAATCAGAATTGAGAACGTGCTGAAATAAATGACTCCTAGGCGAAATCCCAGCATCAAGCGCTGATGAATCAGTGCCGATCGCCAGGCGACATAACTATCAAATTCCGCTTCATTGAGATGTCGCCCATCTCCCAAGAGAAGGTTGATGCAACGGGTTAACCAAGCGCGCAACAGACTACGAAAGGATGGGCTACCTCTAGGGCGATTGCGCCAAATCCGTCGCCAAGGGGTCAAGGGCACAGCAAGAGCAAGAGCAGGGAGAGTTCGGAAAGTCTTGGAATTTTATTGGAATTTTAACGGAATTGAGCGACGAAATTAGGCAGATTCAGTTGTCAGAATTTGGGATCATTCCCCTAGAAACTTCAACTGATCAGATCTGACGGATCGCAGTAGGCAAATTTGCCTAAATTAGTTTGAAAATTGCTAGCGATCAGTTGAAGTTATGGTCAGTCGCCATCAACAATAGCCCGTAGGGTGGGCAATGCCCACCGAATCATTACGTCATGGCATCTGCAATATGGCATCTGCAATATGGCGTGCTAATCGTTTTAGGTAAGGGTCGTATGATCAGTCGCCATCAACAGGCATCAATTGACATTGAGAAAATGTCCTAAAAAGTAATTAATTAGGACGATAGGGATCGATCGAGGGATAGGGGCCAAATTGTACTTGGCGCAACCCACAGAGATCATAGGGCTGTTCTTCCAAGACCGTCTGGGAACCATCAGAATAAATGGCTTTGATTTTGTAGTTACACCCAGATTGATAAAGGTTGTCGTAATTAAATTCCAAGTCGATCGCTTCACCGGATTTTAAAATGCGATCGCCTAAGAGTTCTTGCCAATCCCCTGAATAGCGAGGTGCAATATAGAGGGCGTATAAACTACGAGCATTATTGTTGCGAAACCGAATCCGCGCAATGCGGTTTTCCGGTCGGGTATTGTCCCATTGGGCGAAGGCTCCTTCGATCGCTGTGCCGAGGACTGTAACCCCGATCAGACCCATGGCAATCAGTTGGCTGCTCCACCGCTTGAAATTCATAACTCAGGCTCTCTGCGTGAGGTTGCAATTGAGAAAAAGATTGCGTCCAGTGTACGCGCGATTGTTCAGTCCCTGCTAGGGGATGGCGAAAATTGTTGAGAGAATGCTGAATAATTTCTGAGTCATTCCTGCGAAATTAGTCAGAATTCCATTGATCTTGTCGATTATGCAACGTTTTTAGCTCGTTCCGAACCCGATCGCCCAGTTTTAATGCTTCATCAAGTACCTGACCATATTCAAGGGCTTGATCCGTCACCAGTTGCATATGCTGACCCAGGGTAGCCCCTTCAAAGGCATCCACTTGCGCCATCACCACATCTTGGTTTTCACGTAACACCCGTTCCACTTTCAAGGCATTTTCCAGCTCCGATCGCAGTTGGCTCAGGGTGGCAATTGTTTGGGCTTGTTCCTCAGGGCTAATTACCTTTCCAGAGGCTTGGGCCAGTTGAGCCTTCACATCCGTTGCACGCACCAGTCGATTAAATTTTTCGACCTCTTGGGTCAAGGGCAGGAGCGATCGCAAGGTATCTTGTTTTTTCTCTTCATCCCAAGAAAACCAAATGGACATGGGAATCCCTGTCAGCAAACAAACACCGGCAGACCAGCGCACAATGTTAATGACACTGATTCCGGCAAACAAGCCCAACAGGCGAACTAAGTAAAAACCACCAATGGCAATGGGAATCACAAAAATCCCGAGTAAGATTGCCCAAATAATCGAAAACCAAAATCCATTCCAAGCATATTTCAAGCAACGCTTACCGATTGCTTGCCATTTAGACAATTTGCGATTTTGATACAAGGCTTTAGACAAATCTTGAGCATCTTTGAAGGGAACGCCAGTTAGGGTTTGAAAGTCCGTAGGCGACAGGAGCAAAGTTTGCCAATCGGTTGTTTTTTCAGTCATATTTTTCACTCATATTCAGTTTCCTTTAATGGTCAGTTTCGCCTGAATTTCATCTGATTGGACGAGCGGCAGATTCGGTCAGCTGTTCCTGATGGGTTGCGATTTGTTTTCTATCCTAAGCAGCTCCCAGCTTTTCGATCGCCCGGTCTGACCGCAACCCACAGCGTCCACTGATTCGACTCAAAGGGCTGACCATCGAACCGATGCAACTGACCCATGCAACTGACCCCGGAACGGCTAGACCTGACTCAGTTGGTCTTGGCTGAAAAGGAGGCGATCGCGCCGCGCCCCAGTCATCTGAATCCCCCTGCACCGCAGCAAAATCACGACAAAATCACGGCACAATCGCGACAAGGTTGCCGGGAACGGGTAACAGCAGCATCGGGGACAAAGGGCGAGCCTGAACGATGACCCGATCGGGAGTGGCTCAGCTCGGCGCGATCGGGTTCCTGCCAGGGTTGCCCCAGACGGCAAACCCCCACCCCTTGGGTCGTAAAAGCCGATCGCGCTCGATCGCCCTCCCTGCCTACAATAACGCTACGGTTGTGCAGCGGAGGCTGATCCCTACCGGAGTAATTCCTGCACACCCCAAACACCCCATGCAACCCACTGATCCCAATAAGTTCACCACCAAGGCTTGGGAAGTGATTGCCCAAATGCCAGAAGTTGCCAAGCAAAATCGCCAACAACAGCTAGAGTCAGAACATTTACTCAAATCATTATTAGAACAAGAGGGATTAGCGACCAGTATTTTTAGCAAGGCCGGGGCCCAGCCCAGTCGCTTACAAGAATTAGCGGATCAATTTTTGCAGAAACAGCCCAAAATTTCCGGTGATATTGGCTCCGTTTATTTGGGACAAAGCCTGGATAAGTTGCTCGATCGATCCGAGGCTTTTCGCAAGGAATTTGGTGATGAATATCTATCGATCGAACACCTCGTATTGGGGTTTGCCAAGGACGATCGTTGCGGTCGCAAGATTTTTGATGAAGTTGGGCTAAATGAGGCCAAACTGCGGGAAGCAATTAAACAAGTGAGAGGCAATCAAACCGTGACCGATCGTGATCCGGAAGGGAAATACGAAGCTCTTGAAAAATATGGCCGAGACCTCACCCAATATGCCCGCCAAGGGAAGCTCGATCCAGTCATTGGCCGGGATGATGAAATTCGCCGCACCATCCAAATCTTGTCGCGTCGCACCAAAAATAATCCTGTTTTAATTGGCGAGCCAGGGGTGGGCAAAACCGCGATCGCTGAAGGATTGGCTCAGCGAATTGTTAAAGGAGATGTGCCAGAATCCTTACAAAATCGCACCCTGATTGCCCTTGACATGGGCGCACTGATTGCTGGGGCCAAATATCGCGGGGAATTTGAAGAACGTCTGAAAGCGGTGCTCAAGGAAGTGACGGATTCTGAAGGGAATATCATTCTCTTCATCGATGAAATTCACACCGTTGTGGGCGCAGGGGCAACGCAGGGGGCTATGGATGCCGGTAACCTCCTAAAACCGATGTTGGCTCGGGGTGAATTGCGCTGTATTGGAGCCACCACCCTTGATGAATACCGCAAATATATTGAAAAAGATGCGGCATTGGAACGGCGATTCCAACAGGTTTATATTGATCAGCCTTCGGTGGTGGATACGATTTCAATTCTGCGGGGATTGAAAGACCGCTATGAAACCCACCACAACGTCAAGATTTCCGATAGTGCTTTGGTAGCAGCGGCAACCCTTTCTAATCGCTATATTAGCGATCGATTTTTGCCGGACAAGGCGATCGATCTGGTGGATGAAGCCGCAGCCAAGTTGAAAATGGAAGTTACCTCTAAGCCAGAGGAACTAGATGAAATTGATCGCAAGATTTTGCAACTGGAAATGGAGCGCTTATCCTTGCAAAAGGAGAGTGATTCAGCGTCCAAGGAGCGGCTGGAACGGCTCGATCGGGAACTGGCAGACCTGAAGGAAACCCAAAGCCATCTGAACGCCCAATGGCAACAGGAAAAAGATCTGTTGGAGCAACGAAAAGCCCTCAAGGAACAGATCGATCGGGTAGAACTAGAAATTCAGCAAGCGGAGCGAGACTATGATCTCAACCGGGCCGCTGAATTAAAGTTTGGAACCCTGAATGAACTGCATCAACAATTGCAGACCATCGAACAAACTATTTCGACTCAGCAATCGAGCGGTCAAATTCTGCTGCGAGAAGAAGTCAGTGAATCTGATATTGCTGAAATTATTGCCAAGTGGACTGGCATTCCGGTCAGCAAACTGATTGCTTCCGAAATGGAAAAACTGCTGCATTTGGAAGACGAGCTACACCAACGAGTGATTGGCCAAGATGAGGCCGTCACGGCGGTGGCCGATGCTATTCAGCGATCACGTGCGGGGCTGGCCGACCCTAACCGCCCGATCGCCAGCTTTATCTTCCTGGGCCCCACGGGTGTGGGCAAAACTGAACTCGCTAAATCCTTGGCGGCTTATCTATTCGACACCGAAGAAGCAATGGTGCGAATTGATATGTCGGAATACATGGAGAAACATGCGGTTTCGCGCTTGGTCGGCGCGCCCCCCGGTTATGTGGGCTATGAAGAAGGCGGACAACTCACAGAAGCCATTCGTCGTCGTCCTTATTCCGTGATTCTGTTTGATGAAATTGAAAAAGCGCACCCGGATGTGTTCAACATCATGCTGCAAATTTTGGATGATGGTCGAGTGACCGATTCCCAAGGGCGCACCGTTGATTTCAAAAACAGCATCATCATTTTGACCAGTAACATTGGCTCCCAATACATTTTGGAATTGGCGGCCGATCACAGTCGCTACGAAGAAATGCGGACGCGGGTGATGGCGGCCATGCGCGAACAATTCCGCCCAGAATTCTTGAACCGAATTGATGACATCATCATTTTCCACGGTCTCGAAAAATCGGAATTGCGCCAAATTATCCAAATTCAAGCCCAGCGATTGGAAGCCCGTTTAGCGGAGAAGAAAATGGCCCTGAAACTGTCAGAAGCGGCGATCGACTTCTTGGCAGAGGTTGGCTACGATCCCACCTACGGCGCGCGCCCCTTAAAACGCGCCGTGCAACGGGAATTGGAAACCCAAATTGCTAAGTGCATTTTGCGAGGTGAGTTTACCGAGGGTGACACGATTTGGGTTGATATTGAAAACGAGCGACTGGCTTTTAAGCGGCTGACGGCGGACTTGGTGGCACTCTAGGTTAGGCAACGGCGATCGCCCATGGCTCTCGATCGTGCTGAGTGAACCAAAATCGCCTAAAGTTCAAGGCCACTGGGAAATTTCCGAGTCGCATGGGTCGATCGCCCCGAGTTTGTGATTGGAGCGATCGACCCCCATCCTTTGCGGATCTCAACAACCGATCCTGGAAGAAACAGTTCAACAAGGGGCATTGACTCAAAAAGGGGCATCGATGGTGCAATTACAGACGAGTTCAGGTTTCTATGGGATGCGCCCATTGTCATGGTTGAACTCCTAGCGGTGCTGGCAGCTTCGGCGGCGGGAGGGATGCGCATTGCCCTGCCGCTGTTGTTGATTGGCCTCTTGCAGGGCGATCGCCTCTGGTCACGAGTGCCGCTGCTGTCGCAACTGTCGCCGCAATGGGTGCTTGGGGTGCTGGTCAGTTGGTCTCTGTTTGAGCTGTTTGCTTCCAAAAAACTGCTGGGGCAAAGAATTTTGCAGTTGGTGCAATTGGTGTTTAGTCCCTTGGCTGGGGCCGTGATGGGAATGGCGATCGCCCAAGCAGCCGATCGGACGGATCAAATCACCGTGCTGTTGGGAATTGTGGGAGGACTGCTGGCCCTAGTCTTGCAACTGGTGCAGGTGGGCTGGTTTTTTCGATTAGGAGGGCTGCCCCTTTGGGCAATTTTCACCCAAGATGCCCTCTGCATTTTTCTGGTGCTATTTGCCTTTGATGCGCCCACCCAAGGGGGCACGATCGCCCTGATGCTTTTGTGGTTAGCGATTCGCAGTTCCAAGGCCTGGTATTTCCATTACCAAGGACAACCGAACTCATCATCACCCAGAACCTAATGATCAAAATGATTAAAGCGATTAATCAACTGCTAGCCAATCAAAGAGCTGAACCAGCGTGAGTTGAAATTCAGCCGCGAACTCAGGCACAGGCAAGCGATCGTTTGCATCCCGAAAAACTGAAATTTGGCAATCACGATTAATTGTTAAAACACCATTTTGATCGGGGTCAATCAGCCAGCCCATTTGCGTTCCATGCTGAGCACAGTGCAATAGCTTGTCAATGATACCCAGGCTTTCTTGCTTGGGCGATAAGATTTCGATCGCCCAGTCTGGAGCTTCGGTAATTGGGCGCGAGACTAATCGATTATTAATGTCACGCGGGATTCGATCCCAAGTCAAAACCACCAAGTCTGGCACAATCGCTCGATCGCCAAAGGTACATCGCAACTCAGAAAAGGCACGGGCAACTTTACGAGTTTTCAAAGCCGCATTGATGGCCGCGCCCAAGTCCATTTGCAGTGCACTATGCTCAATTTGCGGCATTGGTTTTTGAATGATTTTGCCGTTAATGAATTCACTGGCCGGCTGGGTATCGGGCAGGGCCAAAAACTGGTTTAGGTCGATCGCCTCTGGGGCTGACTCAGCAGCAACCGGAGCGCTTAGGCTAGCGGTCATTTACCGATCCTCCAAAACCAATGCAGTGGGCTATCTCTTCCCAGGATAGCGACTGGTTCTGACTAAATTCAAATCCGCTGCTCATCCAGCCAGCGTTGCAAAATCGCCGCCGCCGCATAGCGATCGATGCTGCCCTTGTCTCGCGAGGGTTGGAGGCCGCGCGATCGCAACAGTTCCTCGGCTTCCACCGAACTCAGCCGCTCGTCCACCAACACAAACGGCAGCCCGATCGCCGTGGCGTAGCGCTTGGCCCACTTGCGGGCATGGCGGGTTTGGGCGCTGTCTTCCCCATCCATCGTCAGGGGCAACCCAGCGACCAACAATGTAGCCTGACGCTCTTGGGCGATCGCCTGCAACGCCGCCACATCTTGCTCAAAAGATTGCCGCTCGATTGTGGCGATCGGGCTGGCCAGTAACCCGAGGCGATCGCACCCAGCCACCCCAATTCGTTTGCGCCCAATATCCAGGGCGATCGCCGCCACTTCTGTCATGGTTGTTCTCGGTCGCCTATACCTTTCAATTGCCTCGAAATATCAAAACCGATCTAAATCTAAAAACTAATCTCAATCACTAGCTGATTGATTAGTGCTTGTCCTAAAAATCATCGAAGTCATCATCTTCTGTTTCTGGCTCGATCGGTGTAGCCACAATTTCCTGCCACAGAGCGATCGCTGCTGGATTAGCATTCACCTGTTGAAGCCGATCTGATACCAAGCCAGATGCCGTTTTTAGTTCAGGAAATTGCAGCAGCAACATGGCTAAATCCCGCCAATCGGTACCTGCTTTGGGCTTGCCGCGTCGCTGTTGATAGGCAATGACTTTACTGGCAATTAACGCTACAGGAGCCATCACTAAGATGCCTTCAATGATTTGACTGGGCGGCAATGTATCGACTTGCCGAATATCCAGTAAATGTCGGTTGCCCGATCGCTGAATTTGGTAAACACGATAACCCAGGGAATCTTTGACCGATCGCACCCGCACTGCAATGTAAAAGGTTTCGCTTAAATAGTTACGAATGGCTTCAGCCAGTGACTCCGCTTCTAGGGCCAGAAGATCAATATCCTGCGTCATCCGTGGTTCACCCACATAGGCATTGACTGCCTGAGCACCGAAGATTACAACATCGGTGCGATCGCGCAAGAATTCAAAAATCGCGTTGTGCAATGTCGTAAGGGGTAATGCTTCGCGATTCATAAACTCTTGGAAACTGAGGGCATCAGCACTGAGCACCATAGGGGCAATCTAGGCGATTGACGCAGTGAATGATGGGAGTAACCGACACTTCTATCTAAGCATGTATTCCAGAGTGTCTTGTCTAGACACTCTAAACAAATCGGGGCAGGCTCAGCCCACCCCGATCTGAATAATTCCTATTTTTTCACGCATCCCGTAGGGGCGTAACGCCTTACGCCCTCCCCCAGTCACCCACGTTTTAACCGTTGCCCTTGTTGCGTAAATCCAGGTTTTTCTTCACCAACCAAGCCGCAAAGCCCAGCACCAAAATTCCCAACACGATCTTAGAAACCGGGCTGAGATATTCATCAACCAGCTCATAGTTCGAGCCGAGTTTGTAGCCCAAGGTGGTGAGGGCTGTTGTCCAAATGATCGTGCCAAGGGTGGTGTAGATCGTGAAGGGAACGATCGGCATTCCTTCAATCCCCGCCGGGAGCGAAATCAGCGTCCGTACCCCCGGAACCATCCGGCAGAGAAACACCGCCTTCGCGCCATGCTTTTGGAACCAGGTTTTGGATTTCCCCACATCCTCGCCGGAAATCCCGATCCATTTGAAGTATTTATCTGCCCAACGTTCTAGGCGCTCTTCGTTGACCAGTTTGCCAATGTAGTACCAGGGATAGGCTCCCAACACCGTACCGATTACACCCGCTGCGATCGCCGGAATCAGTTCTAGGTTGTTATTGGGCTGCGAAGCCGTAAACCCCGCCAAGGGCATGATCAATTCGGAAGGAATCGGCGGAAATAGATTTTCCAAAAACATCAGGAACCCAATGCCGAAATAGCCCAGGGAACCAATAATTTCAACAATCCACTCTTTCATAGAAAGCAAGAATAACGCGGTGAACAAAATCGGTGAGTTGGGTGTGTGATCACGAAATCAAACGTCAAGCCCCTGAGGGCAAGACAAGGGGCTTCAGCCCCTTGCCCCGCACTAGAAATGAGGGTTCAGACCGTGGCGACTATGTGCCTTCGGTCCAGGAGTTCATGTACTCGATCTGTTCAGCGGTCAGGGAGTCGATCGCGATGCCCATGGCCGCCAGCTTCAGACGGGCGATCTCTTGATCCACCTCATCGGGAATCGAGTAGAGACCCGGCTCCAGTTGGCCCTTGTTCTTCACCAAATATTCGCAAGCCAGGGCTTGGTTGGCAAAGCTCATGTCCATCACGGCGCTGGGGTGGCCTTCCGCCGCCGCCAGGTTCACCAAGCGACCTTCGCCCAACACCACCACGGACTTGCCGTTGTTCAGGCGATATTCTTCGGTGAAGTTGCGGACGGTCTTCACTTCCGACGATTGGGCCTTCAGGGCCTTCAGGTCGATTTCCAGGTCGAAGTGACCGGAGTTGCAGACGATCGCCCCGTCCTTCATCTTGGCGAAATGCTCGCCGCGAATCACGTGCTTGTTGCCGGTGACGGTGATGAACAGGTCGCCCAGGGCGGCGGCTTCGTCCATCGGCATCACGCGGAAACCATCCATCACGGCCTCGATCGCCGGGACAGGCAGCACTTCGGTGACGATCACGTTTGCGCCCAAACCGCGCGCCCGCATTGCCGTGCCCTTACCGCACCAGCCATAGCCAGCAACCACCACGGTTTTGCCCGCCAACAGGACGTTGGTGGCGCGGATGATGCCGTCGAGGGTCGATTGGCCCGTGCCGTAGCGGTTGTCAAAGAAATGCTTGGTTTGCGCATCGTTGACGTTCATGGCCGGGAAGGTCAACACGCCATCACGCAGCATGGCCCGCAAACGGACGATGCCGGTGGTGGTTTCTTCGGTGGTGCCAATCAGGTCAGCGATTTGGTCTTGGCGCTGTTGGATCAAGGTAGCGGTCACGTCGGAACCGTCATCGATGATCACGTTCGGCTTGTGGTCGAGGGCAATGTTCACATGGCGCAGATAGGTTTCGGTATCTTCACCCTTGTAGGCAAAAACCGAGATGCCTTCATCGACCACGAGGCTGGCGGCCACGTCGTCCTGGGTCGAAAGGGGGTTGCTGGCAATCAACACCGCATCCGCGCCACCGGCCTTGAGGGCGATCGCCAAGTGGGCGGTTTCGGTGGTGACGTGGCAACAAGCAACCAGACGCAAACCGGCGAAGGGCTTTTCGGTGGCGAAGCGATCGCGGATTTGGCGCAGCACCGGCATTTCTCGACCCGCCCATTCAATCCGTTGGCGACCCATGGGGGCCAAGGACAGGTCTTTGACTTCGTGTTTCACCAGTTGCGGCAAGCTTACGGGCGCGACGGTCATTGGGTTAGCAATTCCTTACTTGAATCGTTGAGGGAGGAGGGGCAGGTAGCTGGGGCGATCGACCGGATCACATCCGGCTGAGGGGAGATCGTTAGCCTCTTGCAGGTCAACTCAATCAGTGTATCAACTTCGTAACCTGGTGACCGGTCGCCAGGGTTTAGGATCGCCCTCAGGGCGCGGGAAACAAGCGAAAGCTGCTCAAATGGAGACACGGGATGACAACCACAGTGGAGATCGAACAACTGACGCTCCAGGATCTGGAACAGCGGTTGGGCCTCCAGCGCAGTGATGATCCTGATTTCTTTCGAGAGTGGCGCGATCGGTTGCCGGAGTTGGGGGAGATCGAGCGCGATCGGCTGCAACGAATTCAAGCCAGCTACGCCAACTTGGAGCGGCGATCGGTGCTAGAAAATACGGCCAAGTTGGCGGTGGTGGCTCCGCTGTTAGATCTCGCCGGTTTCTTTTTGCCGCCGTTCTATGTGGATACGGAAACCTCAGTAGAAATTGTGGGCGATCGCCCCGTGGACGCTAACCCAATGGGGGGCGAAAAACTGCGCGGCCGGGTGGATAGTTTGGTGTTGATGGGTCGTTTGTGGGTGTTGGCGATCGAATCCAAGCGGGCTGAATTTTCGGTCAAGGTGGGGATTCCGCAGGTGTTGGGTTATATGTTGGCAGCGGCTCCCGATCGGCAAGCGCGGTTTGGCTTAGTGACCAATGGCAGTAGTTTTGTATTTTTAAAATTAGCCAAGGTGCTGACATTTCCTGATGATGCTGATACGCCTCTCTACAGTTGGCAGTACGACAAATCACCAGAATTAATTCTCGATCGCGCGGATGATTTGGCAACGGTTTTGCAAGTGATGAAAAAACTCGGGGCGATCGTTAGTCAAGATGAAGTAGTTACATCACCCCTGGATTTGTCTTCCTAAAATTTATTGCTAAAATTTTCAATTACTTATCGAATTTATTACCTTGGATGAAAGCCAAATAGTTTCCTTGGATAAATTCTTTTAAGCTTGCTGGTGGCCGTGATCGAGGAGCCAGCACAAGCATAGTATTATCCATACCGCATGGCACTTTTTTGCAAGGCTCAGTTGGAAACTCAGATGGTAAAAGCTTTGAAATTGATTTTCCTATAGCATCACACTGCTTAATGAAGAACCAATTTATATATTTGCCACGTATGATTAGCCAGGGACTAAAAAGATTACTTATTTCTTTTTCAACAGCCATTATTTCATCATCATTACATAATACGCAGTTAAGATGATTGGCCGCCACTTCAAGCACTACTTTTCTTTCAGGAACAATCAGTTTTCCTTCGGAAAATGAGAAGATTTTATCAAGCTTCTTATCTAAATTCTGTAGATTTGGTCTACAGCCAATTCGTTTCCACAGCACGATTTGCCCCATTAGAGGCATCATGGCTTCAGAAAAGCGCCTTATATTTTCTTGAATAATTTCCTCTACTTTTGGACATAGATCAATTTCATATAAAACAAAAAGAGCTTCGTGAAAAAACCGATCTTGAAAAATGGAATTTTCGATAGAGTATCCATCTGTAATGTAGAGATTGGTTTCTAACGGGAAGGGAGAATTTAAAAAATCTTGCAAGTCACGGTCTACAAAAAAGCAAACTCTTTGCCTAGAAAATCTATCCCAGTCAATATTTTTAAGAGAGCTAATTACTTTTTCTTTGTTTCCAGCTTTTTCTTCATTTCCAGCTTTGATTAACTTAACCGACCAGCCTTCAGGTAGCCAGTAGTCGATGAATGGACGATATACAAATAGATCATCTTTTCCTTCAACAAACCCATATACATATTTAGCACCCTCGTGATAAGCCAACAAAAATTCGTGATATGCTTCATCAACTTCTTCGAGAGCACGACTATGTATCTCAATCATTGAAGGCTTTGTATTGGTCATAAAGATGTAAATTCTCCCAATGAATGAGCGTATTTCTTAAGTTCATTTTGATATATAAATGGCGAATGAGTTACTGCGATCAAACCTGTACAAAATCCCCCCTTTTTTATGTCAACAAGAAATCTCTTCTGCCAAGGTACTGAAAGGGAAAGCTCTGGCTCGTCAATCAATACAAAATAATGCGATTTTTTGGAGAGATATAAATGACTAAACAGAGAAACTATTTGCTTTTCTCCGGAAGATAAATCACTGAGCTTAACTGAGTCACCACCTTGATATTCAAATTTTGGAATGATTTTAAAGTCAAAAGAAGTACTGTCGTAGATGAAGTCTTTGTCTGTAATATATTCTGAGCAAATTTTGCAAAAATTAGAAATTCCTTCCTCTTCAATTTGCAAAGTTTTTTGAAAGTCTAAAATCTTGAGAAAGTAGTGACAAATGATCTGATCTCGAACAGAAGAATCTTTTCTCGACTTTGCTTCTTGAATTGCTTTTAGCCATTCAGCTCGTTGAGAACGATCTACAATGGATTCATCAACTCGCGCGAGTACTGATTGAATTTCATTATCAGATAAGTTTGAAAGTTGTTGAATATCTTCTTTCTTGTATTCTGATGAGACTATATCCCCAAAATGTTGCAAGGTGAGTTTGTTAAGGGTTATGCTCTGGAATTTCTCCAGCCTAGAAAGCTCATCTATAATAGAAGTCTCAACATCTTGCATACCAAACTCCACAAGCTCAATATAAACTTCGTCACGATCTGCTCTGGGAGCTTGCATTCTTCTTCGCTGAAGATCACTCGGGTCAATACCATCAAGAATGTTCGTCAGCTCCTGCTCGATTCTGCGGTAAGTTGGAAGATAAAGAATCTGAGAATCGATTTTTTGTACAATCGCGTCTAGTTTTTTACGCAACTCTTCAGAGGGCTGAGATGTAAATAGACTTAGCTGCTCCACAACATACCTTACTGGCATGTCATATCTTCTGGCAGATCTTTCAATTGCTGGTATTTGATTTTGTAAATCTGAGTATTCTGCAATTGTCGCCAGTTCTCTTCGCAGTCCTGATGGTAGTGCTGGATTACGATTGATCTTTGTACTATCTCTGGAGGGTTGAACATCAGAGTATTCAATTACTATGCGCTCACCATTCAGGGTTAACGTAATTGATTTAAACACGAAGCGGCTTAGTAGCTGCCATCGTCCTGCCAAGAGACTGAAGAGTATTCGGAGGAAAGTTGTTTTACCAGAGCCATTTTCACCAACCAAAATCAGAGTGTTATCTCTGATGTGTGCATCAATATCTTTATCTGTCCCGTGTAGTCCAGAAATTTGTATTCTTTGAAGGTTGGTAGTCATATTGAAATTTAAAATGCCAATATTAGAAACACTTAAATGCTGTCAACCAGGAATTTTTGATTACTCGTAACCAGACAGACAAAAAATTAATCTTGAACCTAATGCTCTTCCAGGTCTGAAGTGCCAGAACTCCGTTTCATCCAATTATCACATTTTTGCTTGGATGTGTCACTGTTGGCAGGGCTATGCTCCGAAAACCTTAATCAAACCTAATTGGCATCAACAGGCTCATCGCCTGCCTAAAATCACAACTCTTACCAATACTGATAGATTTGTTTCATCGAGTTAATCGAACTTAGTGAAACATCCTGCTTTAGAATAAAGAGTCTCGATCGCCCCGCCAGAGCCATGAGCAACCAACCCCGCCGCTACCACATCACCACCTTCGGCTGTCAGATGAACAAGGCCGACTCCGAGCGGATGGCCGGCATCCTTGACACCATGGGCTTTGCTTGGACTGAAGAACCCGAAGAAGCGGATCTGATTCTCTACAACACCTGCACGATCCGCGACAACGCCGAACAAAAGGTCTATTCCTACCTCGGGCGGCAGGCCAAGCGCAAACAAACCAACCCCGACCTGACGATCGTGGTGGCCGGCTGCGTTGCCCAACAGGAAGGCGAGCAACTGTTGCGGCGCGTGCCCGAGGTGGACTTGATCATGGGGCCGCAGCACGCCAATCGCCTCGAAGACTTGCTGGAGCAGGTGTTCAACGGCAGCCAGGTGGTGGCCACGGAACCCGTCCATATCATGGAAGACATCACCAAGCCCCGCCGGGATAGCAACATTACGGCTTGGGTGAACGTGATTTACGGTTGCAACGAGCGCTGCACCTATTGCGTCGTTCCCGGAGTGCGCGGTGTGGAGCAATCGCGCTATCCCGAGGAAATTCGCCGGGAAATGGAGGAGCTTGGTCGCCAGGGCTACAAGGAAGTGACCTTGCTGGGTCAAAACATCGATGCCTATGGGCGCGACTTGCCCGGAAGCTTGCCCGACGGACGGCATAAATACAACTTCACGGACTTGCTGCGGGAAGTGCATGACGTGGAGGGCATTGAGCGGTTGCGGTTTGCCACCAGCCACCCGCGCTACTTCACGGAGCGGCTGATTCGCACCTGCGCCGAGCTGCCGAAGGTTTGCAAGCACTTCCACATTCCATTCCAGTCGGGCGATAACGACGTGCTGAAGGCCATGTCGCGCGGCTACACCCACGAGCGCTACCGGCAAATTATTGACACGATTCGCCGCTATATGCCCGATGCGTCGATTAGCGCCGATGCGATCGTCGGTTTTCCGGGCGAAACGGAGGAGCAGTTCCAAAACACGCTGAAGCTGGTTGAGGATATTGGCTTTGATCAGCTCAATACGGCGGCCTATTCGCCGCGGCCGGGCACGCCTGCGGCCCTGTGGGACAACCAGTTGGATGAGGAAACTAAGAGCGATCGCCTGCAACGGTTGAACCACTTGGTGTCGGTTAAGGCGGCGGAGCGATCGCAGCGCTATTTTGGCCGCACGGAATATGTGTTGGTGGAAGATGTGAACCCGAAGAATCCGAGTCAGGTGATGGGCCGCACCGATGGCAATCGGTTGACCTTCTTTGCGGGAGATTTTGCAGAACTGCGCGGCAAAATTGTCCCCGTCAAAATTACGGAGGTACGAGCCTTCAGTTTGACCGGTGAGGCTTTGTTGCCCGCTCTTTGCTAAGACAACCTATTCATATTGGGTGCCAGAAGTGTTGAATCTAAACACAAAACTTCATATTCTAGGCAACAAGAGTTTCTGGCAGTAAATCATAGCTCCAATGACTGATTGAGCCATAGCGACCGAGTACAACTTGCAAATATCGCAATTTATCTAGTAGCGTCTGACTATAGAATTGCGGCAATTCTATTAACTGCAAGATGGCATAAGCAATTAAGACCATGTAGATCTGTATTGCTACGCCATTTTGATTTTTCGTAATGAGCTGATCTAATTTTAAATGCATCTTTAAGAACTTCCATAGCAACTCAATCTGCCAGCGCTTTCGATACAGTTCTCCAATCTCT
>NZ_JACJQD010000019.1:0-53234 GCF_014696485.1 Limnothrix sp. FACHB-1083
ATGCGCAGGGGAACAGCAGCAGACCCGACCAGCCGACGAAGACGAAGCGATCCCGCTTCAGCCAGTCGTCCACTACGTCGAACCACCCGCGTTCCGTGCCCACGCGTCCAACTGCGATGGTCATGGAGTTCCTCTCTATCTGTTAACAGAGGTTCAAAATTGCGATATCTACGGTCGTGAGGCGGGTTTGAAGCACTTCCGGTTCCGTAGAATTTTGACCCGTCTCGCGATCGGGGCCTGGGCAACGATGAGAATCCGCAGGGAGTTGGGGCATGAGTTGCACTTCCACCCAGAAGAGCGCCGTTGCCGATGCCATCGATTGCTGAGATCGGTTAATTTTTCTTAACCTACCACACTCATTTCGGGTGAGGGTAGGGCGATCGCAAGTCTGGCAACCAAATCAGAAAATTTGGACTGGTTTCCAGGGTTTGGTCGAACGATCACATCGATTACAAATCTCATGATAATTGAAGGGGCGATCGGGGGGTGGAGAATCTCTTAACGGAGTTGATCAAACCCAGGTGGATCGCGTCAATCGGGCCCGTTGGCGGGATCACGGGCGGCGAAAACCCTTCCGATCAACTTCAGACTAATTTAAGAATTGCGGGGATCAACGCACGGCTCCGTAACAGACCACTGCCAATTCCCATGCCAATCCACAGCCCATGGGTGGTCAATCTCGCAGCCCGATCGCGATTCAGCGCCAAGTCACGATCACCGAGTTCGCGGCTCCGGGCGATCGCGCTGTTGCGATTTTTTTCATTTCCCCCAATCTAAGACCTTCGTTAAGAAAAAATAAGTAACTATGCTTAATGTTCGTCAGCCATTCTTGGATCGTTGTCTTTCGCCAAGATTTTTAGGAATCTGCCAAGTTTGCTTAGACTGTTGAAGGGACGGTTCCTGATGGAGCAACCGGGCCCAATCAAATCATGGCCGGTCTGAGCCAACAGTTTGGGGCCAACAAGCGTTTCATCCCCCCCTGCGTTCCCACACCTGTTTTCGATACACAAGCAATTTTTAAGCCATACACCTATGACTGTCTCCACCGATCCCCAATCCGATCGCCTGTTGCGGACGGAGATTGTCGGCGCGCGCCGTCTCAGTAGCTATGCGATCGCCACGATCGTCACCATCGGCGCTACGGGCTTTTTGCTTGCCGGTTTGTCGAGCTACCTGGGCGTGAATCTGCTGTTGTTCTCAGACCCCACCAAGCTCGTGTTTGTCCCCCAAGGACTGGTGATGGGGCTGTATGGCACTGCCGGATCACTGCTGGCCACCTATCTGTGGTTAACCATTCGCTGGAACGTGGGCGGTGGTTATAACGAGTTCGATCGCACCACGGGTAAAGCCACCATTTTTCGCTGGGGCTATCCCGGCAAAAATCGTGAAGTGAAGCTCACCTGCGACCTGAGCGCGATTCAATCCGTGCGCGTAGACCTCAAGGAAGGGATTAACCCCCGGCGGGCCTTGTACCTGCGAGTGAAGAATATGCGCGATGTTCCCCTAACCCGTGTGGGCCAACCCCTGTCCTTGACGGCACTGGAAACGGAAGGAGCCGCTTTGGCCAAGTTTCTG
This sequence comes from Limnothrix sp. FACHB-1083, assembly GCF_014696485.1. Lineage (NCBI taxonomy): Bacteria > Bacillati > Cyanobacteriota > Cyanophyceae > Pseudanabaenales > Pseudanabaenaceae > Limnothrix > Limnothrix sp. FACHB-1083. The sequence goes on from NZ_JACJQD010000019.1 coordinate 1,576, forward strand.
AGTGTGCCGCTGGAGGGTCTGTAACGATGAACTATTTAGCAACCTACTGGATGAAAACCTGCGCCAAAGCATTCCGGGGGCTATGGCTGGCTCCGATTGCCGCGTTGCTGGTTTTTTCGATCGCGGGCTGTGCTGGCCAGCCGGCCGATAGTCGCCAAGTGAGCAGCCCCGCGCCGTCGGTTGCCGCCACGCCGGCCCAGTTGCCCGCCGGTTTGCCCCAGTTAACCGGAAAAGCAACCGTGACCATGACCATCAAGGGTCAGCCGGTGGAAATTGAGGTGGACGGCACCAACGCACCCATCACGGCCGGAAATTTTGTGGATTTGGTGAACCGTGGGGTATATGACGGCTTGATGTTCCATCGGGTGGTGCGGGAGCCGGTGCCCTTTGTGGTGCAAGGGGGCGACCCGCGCAGCAAGGATCCCAAGGTTCCGATCACGGAGTTGGGGATGAGCGGTTTCACGGATCCCAAAACGGGCCGCGAGCGCACCATTCCCCTGGAAATTAAGCCCAAGGGTCAAGCCCAGCCGGTTTATAGTGCGACGTTCCCCGATTTGGGCATTGCAGAAACGCCGGTTTTAACCCACAAGCGGGGCGCGGTGGCCATGGCACGATCGATGTCGCCGGATTCTGCCTCGTCGCAGTTTTACTTTGCGCTGGCGGAGTTAACCCCGTTGGATGGTAGCTATGCGGTGTTTGGCTATGTGACCAAGGGCATGGAGACGATCGACCAGGTGCAACAGGGCGATCGAATTGAAAAAGCCAGCGTCACGGCAGGTCTGGAAAATCTGAAAACCACGCCCTAGTCCAAGCGATCGCAAAATTCAGTCTGCAAAATCACGCTCGCGTCCAACCAGGGACTTCCTAAGCCTGTTTTTTCAAGCTTGAATTAAATGAAAAGCAGATAAGTTGATTAACTTACCTGCTTTTTTATTGGGCACATTTTTCAATTTGTGTCAGCAGTGCAATCAGGCTATCGACACTCGATAACTTTCAACAGTCGATAGCCTTGAAACAGGACTCAACCTAACGTTTTCGAGGCCGGTTGCTATTCAAAAACAAAGTTCTCTCGACCCAAACGTGCTGGGGCAACGTTATTAATAGTCACCACATCAAGCCCATCGAAACGAATCACAGAACCTGATCCTCGTGCAGAAATTTGCAAGCCACTGTAGCGGCCCACAACTCCCTTAAACACAATCAAGTCCACATCGGGAGTGAAATCAGTAATCGTGTTAATTCCCGCAGGCAACGAACCATTAGTCACAACAAAGCGATCGCGCCCTTCTCCTCCAGTGAGACGAGAGCTACTACCCGCATAGAGAATGTCATCACCTTGGTCGCCAAAGAGCTGATCGTTGGCAAAGCCCAATAGTGTGTCGTTACCTTTTCCACCGCGCAACGTGTTACGGCCTACGCCGCGAGACAGCAAGAGATCATTACCCTCATTGCCGTTAATTGTTGCGTTACCAGCGCCAGTCAATGTGTCACCCTTGGGGGTAGATACAGTTGTCCGATTAATATTGAGTGTCATGACTGATGGAAGCCATAGCCGCAGAGATTAGGCGAATCATAACAACTAAGTTTTAGAATTTCAGTCTCGCGCGCTATTGTCAATTGTTAAATAATCTGATAGAGAGCCATACTCTTGCAAAAGAGTTTAATGAACGATTTTTAAGAAAGCCGCCAATTTCAATTGATCTTTGTTGTTTGATTAAAAAACGTCAAAATAAGCGTTGATTTGATCTGTAATCCTTAAGAAAAATTTCCTGAAAACAGTTATTATTAGCAATTGTGAGGCAATATTTCTATAAAGAGTTTCCAAAATACCAAAGATTTAATTTAAAGATTATTACTGAATGACAGCAACATCAGATTAACAAATCATTCATAAATTACTTTTGAGCGATTTGAACGTTTGAAATGAATCACATTCAAGAGAAATCCAGAAGGATTGTAGTCACTGGTATTGGATTGACTTCAGCTCTGGGTAATCGAAACGTTACTTGGCAATCACTGCTTGCTAGGCAATCAGCCATTCAACTCCATCAACCCTTTGTTTCAATTCCTGCGCGTCCATTAGCACTAATTGATTCGGAGCCAATTGAGCTAACACGGTTAGTAGACCAGGTAACTCAAGCAGCTTGGGTTGATGCAACCACGGTTCCCATTGATGCACCTATTGATCCAGATCTTGTTGATCAACATCTCGGGGTTTGTGTGGGATCCAGCCGCAGCTATCAGGGAGTTTTGGAGCAATACGCCGCCGGGGAACGCCCCTTGGATGATCAATGGTTAAGGCATTTGCCCCACGGCCCAGCGGTGCGGATCGCCCAGCAATTGGGGGCAGGGGGCCCGCTACTGGCCCCGATGACTGCCTGCACAACCGGAATCAGCGCGATCGCCCGGGGAGCGGACTTAATTCGGGAAGGCTGGTGCGATCGGGTCTTGGCGGGAGCCGTGGAAGCCCCGATTACGCCCCTGACTTTGGCGGGGTTTGCCCAAATGGGGGCCCTGGCGGCCACGGGTTCCTATCCCTTTGACCGATCGCGCGAGGGGCTGGTGTTGGGAGAAGGGGCGGCTCTGTTGGTGTTGGAAGCGGCCGACCTGGCCCGATCGCGCGGAGCCAAAATCTATGGAGAAATTTTAGGGGCCGGCTTCAGCACCGATGCTTATCACCTCAGTGCGCCGGATCCAACGGGGCGATCGGCTCGGGTTGCGGTGCATTGGGCCCTGGAGCGTAGCGGCTGGCGACCGAAACAGGTGGACTATATCCACGCCCACGGCACAGCCACCAAGCTGAATGATGCCCAGGAAGCCAAGTTAATTCAAGATCTTTTTCCCCAACAACCGCCCGTGAGTTCCACCAAAGGAGCCACCGGCCATACGCTGGGGGCTTCCAGCGCCTTGGGAGTTGCGTTTTGTCTTTTGGCGATCGAGTCCGGCCAGTTGCCGCCCACGGTGGGATTACAGGATCCAGAATTTGCCGGGTTTTGGCTGCAAACCCCGATCGCCCGACATGTCGATCGAACCCTTTGTTTTGCGTTTGGGTTTGGCGGTCAAAATGCGGTGCTCGCTGTTCAGCGATTTGAAGATTGAGAGTTGAGGATTGAGGAACAGGCTAGGCCGTCAATTTGCAGCAACCAGATTTGCAGCAACCTAGAAGCCTGGAGAGGCTCAGCACTTTAGCTTTCCACAATCCTGCGGCCCGACTCTCAGCGATCGGGCGTGGGTTGCGCTGGGCGATCGGGTCGAGCGGTTTTGACGGGCAAGGCGGAATCGGTTGCCAAAGTCCAGCCATGATTGGGCGATCGCCACAGTTCGATCGCGCTTTTGATCGTTCCCGCCAACGGAACCGCCAAAACCACCCCCAGCAAACCACCCACCTTAGCCCCCGCCAACAACGACAACAGCACCCAAACTGGATTCAGCCCCGTAAATTGCCCCAACAGGCGCGGAGCAACCGTATTTTCAATAATTTGATCCACCAAAAAGGCCAGCAAAAGCACCTGTAGCCCCAGCCAAAAACTCTTGACCGCTAACAGCAAGCTCACCACCACAATGCTGATCCCCGCGCCAAAGGGCACTAGCGTCATGACCCCAATGCCCAGGCCAAACAGCAACCCAAACGGCACTTGCAGCACCAGAAAAAGCAACACCATAGCCACCCCGATCGTGGTGGCCAAAGCCGCTTGGCCGGCATAGTAATTTTGGAAATTTTGGCGAAAACATTGGCGCACCTGCTCCCGTCGCTCGGGCGGCAACCAACTAAAAAAACCATCCCAAAATTGCTCGCCCCGCAACAGCAAATACACCGCCAGCACCATCGCAATCAGGGCATCAAAGGCCCGCCCGGCCATTTGCACCAACAGGCTCACCAGTTGGGTGGTTAGGTTTTGGATTTGGGCTGAGAATTGGGCGATCGCCTGGGTTCCCAACTGCTGAAGGTCGATCGGGAGCCGCTTGGCAATGGCCCAATTAGACAGGTTTTCAAGCTGTTGCCGACTCGAAGCCACCCAACCGGGCAACCCATTGGCAAAGGCAGCAAATTGGTCATAGAGCACCGGAGCCAGCGTTAGCCCCAACAGACCCACAATCCCCAAGGTCAACAGGACGATCGCCAACACCGCAAATTCCCGCCGCACACGCCAGCGTTTTCCCTGCGCTTCCAGCCACCGCACGGGATAGTCCAACAGAAAGGACACCAGCGTGGCCACCACAAAGGCAGACAGCAGGGACTGAAAATAATTGAAGACCTGAAGCAACATCCAGCCGTTCAAAAACGCCAGCGGCAACAGCAACCCCAATAAAAACCAGCGCAGGAGTGATCGGATGGACATTAATTATCGAGATTGATCGAAGTCGAGCGGCCACCCCAAAAACAGAGGAGCCACGCACTGAAAACAGTCAAGGCAGCCCGCTCAGGCTTCCGCCGTCGCCCAGCGCTGCGGAACTGATGGCAATCATTTTGGCGCAGAGAAAGCCGACCGTGGAGATCGATCGCCCTTCCCCACTGCCACATCGCCCTAGGGAGCCACCACCTCATCGGCAAAGCTGGCCACCTTCACAAAGTCAAAGGGCCCGGCCACCGCACCCCACACATGCTCATCGGTTTCCGGGTCACGACCCCGATCCCAGCTCACAAATCGATCGGCTGTGATTTCAAACTGGCTATCCAAGTAGGTTTCCTTGCCCTTGCGCGTGACCATGCAGGCCTTGCCGGGTTCCACCTGGCCCGTGAAGGTTTGCCCCGTCCGGCTCACCAAAAAATTGCAATGACAGAGCCGCTCCAGGCGATCGGCCGTCAGCGCTTGCAGGCGATCGGGCTGTCGAGAAGCACCAAAAAATTCCTGCTCATGGGCAACGGCATAGTTTTCAATTTGGATTTGCCCATTCACCTCAATCAACTTCAACACTCGCACGCGATAGGGCTGGTTGAGGGCGTAATCATAGGCCTGTTCCACATAGAAACTAATGCCACCCAGCAAGGCGATCGGCAGAGGCCGCATACAGACCCGAATATGGGCAAAAAAGGGCGGATTTTCAAAAGCTTGGGCTTGGTTGCTGAAGTCGGCGGCCATCCAACGGCCAAGGGTCACCAAATCAGCAGCGGGGGCGATCGCTTCAGACACTTGGGTCATGGTGTGATTAATCGGGGATTTCGTAAGGATTGAAAGGAATGAATGGTTATAGGAGCGAATCAAAATTGATCCCAACAATGGCGAGGGAAAGGCTGACCACTGACCACAGCGGATGACCGTTGCAGTTCGTTGCAGTGGCTCCCCGCGATCGCATCTTAATCGCCAACGCGCCGATAGCGAAATGGGCCCATGATTGCCCCCCAAATCGGTTTGCCCGTGTCGGGATCGATGCCCTTGTCGTAGCTGAGAAATTCGCCCGATCGCACCTCAAACCCCAAACTCACCTGGCGCAATTGCCCATCGGCCTGGAAACAACAACGCCGATCGGGCGGAAGCTGGGCCCGGAAACCTGCATCCTCTGCCAGAACCGCCATGGGCAACAGGCAACCGGGCAGTGGCTCCAAGTCCGCCAAGGTCAAGAGTTCCAAAATAGCGGGATCCAAACCCGCGCCGCGCCACCGCTCCGGCTGTCGCAGGGCAAAGTAGGCCACCGCCAGCGGAAAATCAGGATCAGAGGTGGGAGAAATCTGGAACACCCTGGGGCGATAGATTTTGGCAAAGGTGGGGGCGCTGGCCTGTTCCGCATAAATCCCCAAGTGGCCGGGCCCAAAGACCCCGATCGATCGATGCCACAGCCGCACACCCACATACCAAGTGGGATCCGCCAGGGCCTGTTCCCGATTTTCAAAAGTCCCCGGCAGCCAAAGGGCCAGGCGATCGAGCCACTTAGTCTCTATGTCCATTAAATTTCTCAATCCTTAAGCAATGAATCACTTCTATCAGTTGCAATTCTGTGTAGTGCCTCAATCCAAACTCGTAGTTCTTGTTTCGCTAAGTCCCGGTCAGTTAATTCTGACTCTTGGTGAGCGATGTAGGTGTTTCGAAATTGGTTGATCCGAGTGATGGTTTTTAGCAACGTCCGACTGCCCTGGAATCGTAATTCAGATCTAAGGGATTCGAACACCCCTCCAATTAAAATGGAGTCATTGAGAGCATAGTCTAAGCATGACCGAAGTAGACCAATTAAGGAGACCCCATTATTAAACACTAGGGTGCGTTTGAGGTTTTGGGCAAGCTTGCGATAATGCCCCTCAGTTTTTCGATCTATGACGGTCAAATCAGGTGAAAACCAGGCTTTTTGATCATTAATATTTGTAGGCATTACCGACTGAAGCCGTCGAGTCAATAATCCTTTAGCTACTTCGTCAATTGAACCTAGTAAAGGTGTAAAGACTGGTGCATAGCTCATTCCCATTTTATTCTCAAAAAATTGATAAAGCATGATCGCTTGATCGGCTGCCCAGCGATAACGGGTTGGTAACTGGTTCAAAATACTTGGATCAACAATGTCATCAGTCAGGGATATTTCCTCATCAGACTGACCTAAGTTGGCAAACAGCGGTAAATCTTGAAACTCTTCAGATTGCAGCAGATTTTGCAAAGCCGGTTCACAGGCCCGCGCTAGTTCTGCCACAGAATCACCCGCCATCCGCTCAAATACCCCTTGCGGAACGTAAAGATACTGCCACTTTTTGCTCGTAGTGATGACTTCAGTCGTCACCCCATCACTCACCCCAGAAGCCGCCTGACACCAAGCGATCGCAGCCTTAGCCTTCAACGGCACATCTCGATCTTCCCGCCCCTTGGTTTCCACCAAATAGCAACAACCATCCTTTGTCCGCACAAAGAAATCAGGTGTATAAAATGCCAGCCGATCGCCCAGGGCCAAATAATCGATGCGCAAGGCCTGAGAACCCGCATTTTTAGCAAAGGCCGCTACATCAGGAGCGCGATCGCAAAACTTCGCCACCGCCACTTCGAGTTCACGATTGCAAGTCACCAGATTAAAAAGCGTTTTCGCTGCTGGCAAAGCTGGACGGCGATCGCTCAAGGTCACCTGAAACGGTTTCCAGTTCTTTAACAACTTTGGTGGCTCAACCATCAGCCGCTCCTCCGTCGTTGTTGTATGACTGCGGATCAGCGGCACAAACACGGCTCGCAAATGTTCACCCACATCAGAATCGGCCAAGCGCCCTACTAGTTGAGGGTCAAACAAGGTTGTTCTTTGATCAAAAAGAATTTCTTCTAAAAACATCTGAACTAAAGGAGCTAGAAGCGGGTGCAATCCTCGTAATTTACAGATAGTTTCTAATTGTTTAACGTAATAAGAAACCGCTCCAACTCCTGAAGCCAGCAACGGTAGATTCAGTTCCGTTTTTTCTACAATTTCACCTGTAAAAAGATGCCGTCCTTCATATTGAATTATATTGAGATTTGATGAGTTTCCTAACGGCAATGGGCGGTAAGACTTGAAGGCTTTTTTTACGTCCTGTATGGTTAGCCCCTCCAGCTTTGGCACAATCCGAAAGCCTGCCGACAACGACGGAATAGGAATCTCTAGGGCTTCAAGATCCTTATGAGCCAGATCAGGAAAGATCGAGATTGTTGTTTTAGGAACCTGATCGAGTTCCACAATTTCTAATGGCAACCCTTCTTGAGCCAGCTCCTGTTGATAGAGACTCGCAAAAGCAGGATGTTCAACCACCGTCACCAACTCGTTCGCCTGTCCCGGCGGAGTCATGCGGCGTAAACCACGGCCCAGGGTTTGTTCCGGCAAAATATTGGCTTTGGAACTGTAGGGACGCAGCGGCACGATCGTTGTCACATTCCGCACGTCCCATCCTTCCCGCAACATCAACACCGACACAATGCAGAAATAGGGGCTGGCATTGCTGTCTAGCTCGCGGCTCAGTTGACGCAATGCCTTCAGATCTTCATCGCTGATCGCTTTTTCATCTTCGACAAACTCATAGCGAGCGTCTTGGCCTCGCCCAACTTTTTTTAACTTGCCCTTTAGATTTGTGTGTAGGTTAATCGTTTTACCGTTTAGCTGCTCAAATAGGGGATCAGTGTTGAAGCGTTGCGTAATTTGATTAGCCGCTTCCGTGTCTTCACACATTACAAACAGCAACGGTTTTTTCCCGCTAGGCTCCCATTCTGCCTTGCTGGCTTTCCAGCGTTCATAGCCCAGCAACAAATGCCGTTCCCAGCGATAGGCTGCATTATCATCAGCCTGCTCTTGCAAGTTTTGACTAGCAGCCCCGATCAACGGTGTTTTAACAATGCCCGCATCCACCGCTTCTCCCAGGGGCGTATCGCAGACAATGTGCTTAAATGGTTGCCCTTTGTTATCTTTGGGGGTCGCTGAAAAGTCCAACTGCGCTACCAGCGAGCAACCGCTACGAGCCAAAAGGGTTTCATGGAGCCAACGAATTGCTTCATTCCATGCCGAACCCGAGTCCCACACATGGTGCGCCTCATCATTCAGCACCATCACTCGTCGATGGGTCGTGATGCGATCGCGCAGGGCCGCTCCAGTATCCAGCGCCTTCGTTTTAGACACCACAGGCCCCATCCACTCATAGGTATCGGCGGCCGCTTTTTTAGTGCGTTTGGCTGAGTCGTAGAGACGATGGATATTCGTTAGATAAAGTGTGCCCCCCGTGGCTGCGCCGCTGGCCTCATCTTGCAGCACCACGGACAAGTTCCAATCTCCCCGCCACTCGGGAGGAATCAGCGGATCGGTATCAAACACCCGCCCATGACCAAAATCGTCCTTGAGCCGCTCATAAACTGTCAAGTTAGGCGCAATCACCACGAAATGCCGCGCCATTTCTGAATCGGACTCCCGCAGGGCATGGAAATAGCTCCAAACCATGCAGAGGCTCATCACTTTGGTTTTGCCCGCACCAGTTGCCAGCTTAAAAGCGTAACGACTCCAAGCATCTTCTTCCTCCTTGACCCCCAAGGCCTGAAGTTCCGCATTCGAGCCACCAAACTCCGCAATAATTTGTGACAGACACTCAATCCGCCGCACTTCTTTGAGATAAATCAGGGTTTCGATCGCCTCGCGCTGGCAAAAGTAGTAGCGAAACTCGAAGTCCTCTCCGGCGGCTGTGGTTTGTCGGTGGGCACGGTTAAACCAATGGTTCAGCAGATGACGGCTAGTATCGCTGGCTCCAACGTAGAACGCTTCTCGCCACTCCCGCACCGCCGATCGCAGGCTGTTTACGACTTCAATCGGAGAAGGTCGGCGGCCCTGTTGCACCACTGCTGAGTCCCCAGATTTACTGGCCCGAACGCGGTGAGCATTCGGTTCTTGCCAAGGAGCAAACAACGGTTCGAGCAGCGCAAGGTTTAGGGTAGCCATGGGTGTAATGAAGCGGCTAAAAGGCAATTAGGCGAGGAGATTAAGCCGTGGCAAACTCAGAATGTTCACGCATTAGAGGGTGGTGAAAACCCACAACAATTTCTTGTTTGGAGATGCCCATTGCTTCAAGATCTTTGTCAAGTTCTACGTCAGTTGTATTTTCTTGAACCCAAATTTTTTCATCTTTAATGTCAAAGTGAAAAACGGGATAATAAATTCTGTGATCGCCAACCCATCCGGCCTTCAGTAATAAGTAGTGATCATGCTCAGAGTCAATAATAATTTGGTTTTCAACACCGTTTTCTTGCCAAAGCTGAGAGTAGCGATCGAGAAAGATGCGAATGCAATGGCGATAGTGATTTAGTCGATCCATGATTGAATCTCCTGACTAGACAAGTTGTAGATGAGCAGTTTTACGGGATATTCATTCAACACATCTTGAATCAAAATCTCTTTAAAAAATGTGTAGTAAATCGGTGCGGGAACAGCTAGGTAGAGCGTGCGATCGGGGTCTTCACGAGCAAGGGCAACCTTATAGCAGAGGTATTGTCCAAAGGCAGCATAGAAATCTGTGATTTTAGAAACATTCATAAATCCTTTGATTTCAATGGCTATTTTTCGCTGTGCTTTTTCAGCCCCAATTAAATTCTCTAGCCCCAAATCAACGTGAATGCCAATTTTGCCAACTCGGATTGAAAGGGGATCATGAGAAACAGTCCACCCTGCTTGGATGAGCGATGCTTTTACCCAATCGTGGTAGATGTCCTTGGCTGGCATCGTTACACTTCGATATCGATCGTGATTGAGGTATCGCAGCCGAAGGTGTCTACCACTTTGACGCAGGCAGTATATTTGCCGGGTGCGGGATAGGTGTAACTAGCATCGCTGACGGTTTTGAGGCTGCGATCTTTGCGAGTGCGGTAGTCCTGCCAATCGTGGTTAAAGGCCTTGCCAGGTTGCCAATTAAAATCTACAGCCCAAAAATCAATGAAATCAAAGCCACTTTTGATCGCTCGCTCTCGAATTGCCTCTAATTCTTTGGTAGGAACTTCGGCAAGGGAGGGCAAAAATTGGGTGAGTTTGATGTCAACGGTGCGCTGACTGAAGTCAGCACTACGAGCCTTTTTGTTTGTAGTGACGACTTCAGTCGTCGCAGTCGTCGCGGTTTTGTAGACGGGTTCGGCGGCCAGGACGGCCACTTCTAGAAATGGGGGCGGAGCGGTGCGATTTTTCTCCATGATTTCGCGGGGAATTTGCACCATTTTGAGTTTCACGCCCAGTTCTTGCGCCAGGGCATTAATCAACAAGTGCAAGTCCATTTCAAATTCCCAAGCGAGGCAAAAACACTCGCGCCCGCCCGCTGCTTTTACGGCTTGGGCTACTTGTTTGGCTTCGTCGCGGGTAAACATGGAATCAATCCCGTCCACATGGCAAAAGGCTCCGGCTTTGCGCCCATGTAGAAGAGGTGAGGGGGCGCTGGTCAAAGGCTCGGCTTTAAAAAATTCCAGAACGACGCGGCGATGTTCTTCATCGGCTCCCTGTAGGCGATCTTTTTGCCACCATTGTCGCTCGTAACGTCCGAGGTTATAGACATCAAAGGCGCGGTAGGGTTGCCCGTCGCTGTGCAATTTTCGCTGGAGTTCAATCATCCGTTTGCGGGTGGTGTGGATGGCAAATCGCCCCAGATCTGCCATTAACCAACGACGACCTAAACGCTCGGCGACAGCTCCGGTGGTTCCTGATCCACAAAAGAAATCTGCAACAAGATCGCCTTCGTTGGATGAGGCTTTGATAATACGTTCTAAAAGCGCTTCTGGCTTTTGTGTATCGTATCCAGTTTTTTCTATAGCTTGAGAGTTTATACGTGGGAGATCAGACCAGAGATCTCCTAATGGTTTTCCTGGCATTTCATCTAAATAACGAATGTACTCAGCTGTTCCATTACGTGTATATTTTATACGTCCTAAATTATCAAGTTCTTGCATTTTAGAAATAGGACATCTCCAAATTTTCCTAACTCCATTCCATACATAGTCATATCCACCGCCTTTTAACCCAGAGGCAGTCAAGTTATCAGTTCTATATAGACGACCCTTATCGTCAGTAAGCCTGTAGTGAGACTCAATATATTCTGAGTCATAGGAATCATAGAGCTGATTCCAAGTAACCTTTTCTGATTTTGAAAAAAAGAAGATAGTGTTATGTGTTACCCCATAATACCCTGCATCATTGTGCCCGGGAGCGCTTTTCCAAATGATTTCACTTCGATTCAATTCAGAATTTAAGCCAAACACGTCAGTTAATATAATTTTCAGATAAGCATTAGTGCGATAGTCACAATGTACATATATACTGCCAGTCTCGGAAAGAAGCTCTTTCATTAGAGAAAGGCGTTCATACATCATGAACAAGTAAGAGTCAGTTCCTCTTCCCCACGTATCTCGATAAGCAACCATTTCTAAGGTTGATTGTTCTTTTTGAATTGAATCTTTTTCATCCCCAATCTGAACCTGCATCGAAAAGTCCGCACCTACATCAAACGGTGGATCGATATAAATCAGATCCACCTTGCCCTTAAACTCCTTCAACAACGAAGCCATCACCAGCTTGTTATCGCCCCAAATTAGCCGATTCCGAAAATCATCCTGGCGCTTATTTTGTTGTTCAAAAAGCGTCAATTGTTGATTCGCTTCCGCTTCCCGCCGTGGCTCATCAATGCTCTCAATTTTTTGCATCGGCATCGCGCAGCCCGCAATATCCACCTCCCGCCGATTGCCATACTCGTCATACTTCCCCTCCCACACCAACTCCGTCCGCAATTGCGACAGGGGATGGGGATTGTGTGGGCCGTAGGTCGGTTGCTGAGTCATGGCGTGAGTCAAAAAGTAAACGAGAAAAGGTGAACGCAGAAAGCACCATGACAATTATAGTCACGGCTGCGCGACGCTTGTAGTGTGAGCTTTAGCTCGCACGGAAGTGCAGGATGGTGCAGGTTGAAACCTGCACTACGAGCCGATTGGAGGGTTAGGGCAATGATCGCACATCGACCGCGCGGGGTTCGATCGCACTCAAATCTTGCATGTTTTGGCGAACGGTGTTGCAAATGGCATCTAGGGGCAAATCATTCGGATCCGTGCCAAAGGGATTTTCGATTTCTTCGCCAATTTCTTCAATTCCAAATAGGGTGAAAGAAATGATGGCAACGAGTAATCCTGTCCACCAACCCACCTTGGACACCAATTCAAAAGGCAAAATTAAGCAGTAAATTAATAGCAATTGCCGCAAGTGAATGGCATAGGCAAAGGGCATGGGTGTTCGCAAAATTCGCTCGCAACCTCCCAAAGAATCCACCAACACATCAAGCAGACGGTGCATGGAAGCCAGTTGATAGGGGTTGAGGTTGCCGCGATCGCGTTGCTCTTCTAAAAAAGCGGCAATTCGTACCGATAAATCAATAGGTGCGTGATTCGTGGTTTGCAAATTAGCCAGCACATTTGGCTCAACTAAATCCGCAACCGCTTCGGTGACGGATGCCCCTCGTAAATGTTGCTTGGTGGCAATGCCAAAGGCAGCAATGAGATTCAAAGCTGAGATTTTTTGTTCCCGCACTTCCGGCGTTGGTTCGTCAATTGCCACCCAAATTTGTCGCCCCAGGTTACGGGAGGTGTTAACAATTCCGCCCCAAAGTTTGCGCCCTTCCCAGAATCGTTCGTAGGCGGTATTAGTGCGGAAAACCAATAGCAAACCCAGCACCACGCTGGGAATTAAATTGGCCCAGCCCGGTTGGGCCACGGGAACTTTCAGGGCATGTAGCCAACTGATGATGGCGGCAAAGGTTCCACAAAGCAGCACGCGGGGTGCAATGGTGGGCACAACGGAGCCGCGCAGTTGCAGAATGACCCGCAGCCAGGGACGGCGATCTTTTTGTCTGAATTGAAAAATGCTGGTTGCCATTACGATTTCAGAGTTCTCGCAAAATCCTGAGTAGGGAAGTGGGTTGATTGTACTCAGTTGGCTGACTCTGCCGCAGGGCGATCGCTTGGGGCAATGGGTTTTGTGTTTTGTTGAGCAATCTCGCTAGAACGGTTTCCAGCACGCTGAAGACCGCAGGAATGGCATAAGGTTGGCCGTGGCGGATGGGCAAGCCTAGGGCGATGAGCGAGGGGAGTCCGGGGTTTCGCCGGAGGGTGATGCGGGGCTTTCGGTGGTGGGTGCGGGGCTGGATGTGGGGCCAGGTGTGGGGTCGGGCGTGGGGCTAGATGTGGGGCTAGGGGTCGGGTCGGGGTTGGCGGCGCGACAAGGGGGATAGGTCAGGGTGTAGATGTGGATGAGATAGCCCGGGCGATCGGAGAGTTTTTTGCCGGTGAGCTGTTGGGTCAAAAAGGCGATCGCCTCGTCATCCAAGGCTGAGTAGCCGGAGCTTTGCACCAACCGCACGGGGTTCAAACCGGGGGCCACCAGTCCCCGATCGCCCACCAAGACAACCAAGCGGATCGGTTGGGGCGGGTTGGCGCTCAGGGTGGTGCAAGCCCGCAGATCAGCAAATTTGCGCCATTGGATCGGGGTGTCTTTCTTTTGAATGGAGTCTCCGACAGTGAGCATGTCGCGGAAAACGCCGTTTAATTCTTTGCCCGTGCCCGGCAACAGGGATCCATCTGCGTTGCGCATGGGGAGATCGTTGACCCGTTTCACCCAATCGGCCAGTTGGCTCAGGCGACCTTGGGTGGCGTTGCTGCTCACCAGGCTTGGATTAAAGGTGTAGTTCCCGGGGCGATCGGTCGGTTCCGGGTTCAGACCGCTGGCCAAGGCCTGGAAACCGGCCGCCATTCGCCATTGATCTCGAAATTGGGCGATCGCAACGTTGGCGGTGGACTGGGCCAGGCGATCGGCAGCGGTGGCGGGGGTGGCGGCCGCGGGCGATCGGGACTGGCCATTGGGCTGGCGACCCCGACGACCGCGATCGCCACCGTTGGGGCGAGGGGGCAGATTTTGGAACTGATCCCAGCCAGCGTAATCGTTATAGGGACTGATGTAGGAGTTGTTATAGGGGTTGTTATTGGGATTATTCTCAAACCGGTTCGTAGCCCGATCGCCCATGCGACTGTTGGAACGACCCTGGTTACCCGCTGCACCACCAAAGGTATTGAAGGGATCGGCGGCAGCTCCGCGACCAACGGACGGCGACGAACTGCCCAAACCTAAGCGATTGAACAGATCGTTGGCGCTACCGGAATTGGGGTTGGCATTGGGGGGATTGGTCAGGCCGGTTGGATTTTGGGGTTGGGCGGCCGCTTCCCGGGCAAAAGCCGGCAGCTCTTGCAACTCCTCGGGGGTCAGCTCCAGCAGGGCCACTTTGCGCTCGTCCTCGGGGGGTGAGGCCGGATTCCAGTCCGCCAGCAGAGGCAAGGCCGCCAAATGCACCACAAAGGACAAGACCATGGCCGACCCCAAGGGCGATCGCAGTCCTTGCAGCAGTTGCTGTGATCTTTTCAGGATTTGCTCCATGGTTTGTTTTGCCCTCCTCCCCAGTGCCACCGAGGAGAATTGTCCCGCATCTTATACGTTTCCCTCAGTGTAGAGGGCCGATCGAGCGAGGGGGACGATCCAGGCTCGATCGGAAAAAAGCCAAACCAAGCTAGACGAAATGACTGTTCAACGGCTAAGATGTGTGCTTGTGGTTTTTTGAACCAGTCATGAACGCGCAAGAAGTCATCCGCTCAATCGAAGCTGAGCAACTCAAATCAGACCTGCCCGTCCTTTATGTCGGGGACACGGTTCGAGTTGGTGTTGTGATCCAAGAAGGCGGCAAAGAGCGCGTCCAGCCCTACGAAGGCACCATCATCGCGATGCGCAACGGCGGAATTAACGAAACCGTCACCGTGCGTCGGGTGTTCCAAGGTGTTGGCGTAGAGCGCGTGTTCTTGCTGCACTCGCCCCGCGTCGCGAATATCAAAGTCGTGCGCCGTGGTAAAGTCCGTCGTGCCAAGCTGTACTACCTGCGTCAGCGCATTGGTAAGGCAACCCGCATCAAGGAACGGTTCGATCGCAAGAAGTAAGATCCTCCCCGGATCTTCGTTCGATCGGTTCATCCATTTCAAATGGTTTTTGAGCGACCGGCCTCGATTAGTGCTAAACTGAGAAAACGTCCAAACGTGCGCTCTTAGTTCAGTCGGTAGAACGCAGGTCTCCAAAACCTGATGTCGGGGGTTCGAGTCCTCCAGGGCGCGCTGGCATTCATCGCCGATGAATCTACCCAAAGGCTGACCGCCATCACCGGCAAGAGGTCTTTGGGTAGATTCTCATGAGGCGTGTTTTCCGATCAGCCCTGATCGACCAACCGGGTATCACGACCGATCGAACGCCTCTTCACCGGAGCCAGTCTGTGGCCCTATGGCCCGTCAGCCTTTGGTCTTCCGTGCGATCGAGTCCCCATCCTAAGGAGCATTGGTCAACAGAGGAACCCACCCGTGAGCAAACCAGCGGAATCGCCAGCCCCAGATAACGAAAAATTCGACCCCACCGAGTTTCTGCGCGGCACTCGCGAAGAACTCAGCAAAGTCGTTTGGCCCAGTCGCCAACAACTCATCAGTGAGTCTGTGGCGGTGGTGCTGATGGTTGTTCTCTCCGCCACAACTATCTATCTGGTTGACAACCTCTTCACTTGGATCGCAAAGCAGGTGTTCCAATGAGCCTGAGCGACGAACAGTTTTACGACAGCGACGAACAAACCGAAGAGCAAGCGCCCAAGGTTTTAGCCCGTCGTGCTCGCTGGTATGCCGTGCAAGTGGCTTCCGGCTGTGAAAACCGCGTCAAGATGAACCTGCAACAACGGGTGCAAACCCTTGACGTGGCCGAACGAATTTTGCAGGTGGAAATTCCCCAAACCCCCACCGTCAAAATGCGCAAAGACGGTAGCCGTCAGCATGGCGACGAGAAGGTTTTCCCCGGCTATGTCCTGGTGCGGATGCATCTGGACGACGAAACCTGGATGGTTGTGAAGAATACCCCCAACGTGATTAACTTTGTGGGGGCAGAACAACGGCGCGGCCAAGGTCGCGGGCGCGGCCATGTCAAGCCCGTACCCCTGAGTCCCGCTGAAGTCGAGCGCATTTTCCGCCAGGCCCAGGAGCAAGAACCCGTCATCAAAATTGATATGGCGGCCGGTGACAAGATTGTGGTTTTGTCTGGGCCGTTTAAGGATTTTGAAGGCGAGGTGATTGAAGTGAGTCCCGAACGCAGCAAGCTGAAGGCTTTGCTGTCGATTTTTGGTCGGGATACCCCGGTTGAACTGGAGTTCAACCAAGTTCAAAAGCAAAGCTAGCTCGTCCCATAGCGCAATAAACGAATGGCTAAGAAAGTCGTCGCAATCATTAAGCTGGCGATTACCGCCGGCAAAGCGACCCCTGCTCCCCCGATCGGGCCTGCCCTGGGTCAGCATGGGGTCAACATCATGATGTTCTGCAAGGAATATAATGCCCGCACGGCCGACAAGGCTGGGCTGGTGGTTCCGGTAGAAATCTCGGTGTTTGAAGATCGGAGTTTTACCTTCGTTCTGAAAACACCGCCTGCTTCCGTTTTGATTTGCAAGGCCGCTGGCATCGATCGCGGTTCGAGTGATCCGAAGTCCAAAAAGGTGGGCAAAATTACCCGCGCCCAGCTTCAGGAAATTGCCCAAACCAAGCTGCCTGACCTGAACACCAACGATGTGGAAGCCGCCATGCGGATCATCGAAGGGACGGCCAACAACATGGGCGTGACGATCGTCGAGTAGGAGCCATTGGTTCGGTTGGGGGCAGTCGGCTCGATCGACTCCTAATTCACCGAGTCATTGACCGATCTCAGACCGATCACAAACAGATTTGCTGAAAACCATCTGGGGGAGAAGATCACCTCTTCGCTAATGACCCCGAAGGAGTGTTTTAATTCATGACTCGTAAGATTTCGCGCCGGATGCGCGAGCTAATGGCCAAGGTGGAACCGCGTCCCTATGCGCCCGTGGAGGCGCTGGAGCTGGTGAAGGAACTGGCCACAGCTAAGTTTGTGGAAACGGTGGAAGCCCACATCAAGTTGGGCATTGACCCGAAATACACTGACCAACAATTGCGAACCACGGTGGCCCTGCCCAAGGGCACGGGTCAAACCGTGCGGGTGGCGGTGATTGCTCGGGGGGAAAAGGTCGCGGAAGCAACGGGCGCTGGCGCTGATATTGCCGGTTCCGAAGACCTGATTGAAGAAATCCAAAAGGGCATGATGGATTTTGACATCCTGATTGCCACGCCCGACATGATGCCCCAGGTGGCAAAGTTGGGTCGGCTGTTGGGTCCCCGGGGCTTGATGCCGTCGCCGAAAGGTGGTACGGTGACGTTCGACTTGCCTCAGGCGATTTCGGAGTTCAAGGCTGGTAAGCTGGAATTCCGGGCCGATCGCACGGGTATTGTCCACGTGGGCATCGGTAAGTCTGCCTTTACGGCAGAAGATTTGCTGGTGAACCTGAAGGCGTTGCAAGAGACGATCGATCGTAACCGTCCTTCGGGTGCCAAGGGTCGCTACTGGCGCAGCATCTACGTGACCTCCACCATGGGGCCGTCGGTAGAAGTAGATGTAGCTGCCCTGCGCGACTTGAAGATTGGCGAGAACGCTGCCTAAACGGGCGGTGCTGGGGGGTAGAGATTTACCCCTTCGCGAATCCAAGCTTCGGCTGTTGATCTAGCTCGATCGCGGTGCTAATCAACAGCCAAGACCTCCTCGATGTTGAACTAGCGGCCCAGCAGTCGCTTCTCAAAACCCTAGCTTCAAAACCCAACAACCAAAGACAGTGGGTGTGTTCGCAATTGCGCGATCGCTTAATCAATTCCCACCGAGGTCTGTCCTGTTTTGAGCCAACTCGCTACCCGCTCAGGGTGCTGTTTGGCTGTCAAATCGAACCCCCTCGACCCGTCTTTGGCTGACCGTCGAGGGGGTTCTCGTTTCCAGACTGCGCGACAAACCGAAAGGAGGTGATGACGAATGGGTCGCACGCTGGAGGACAAGCAAGCAATTGTCGCGGATCTGAAGTCGCTGCTCACTGAAACCGAAATGGTGGCAGTGATCGACTACGCGGGTCTGTCGGTTGCTGAATTGTCGGATCTACGCAATCGCATCGCTGCGAGCGGCGCGGTTTGCAAAGTGACGAAAAACACGCTGATGCGGATCGCCGTTGAGGGTGATGCCAACTGGCAGCCCATGACGGAGTTTCTGAAGGGTACTTCGGCATTTTTGTTGCTGAAGGGAGACCTGGGTGCTGCCCTGAAGGCATACCAAGATTTCCAGAAGGCCTCGAAGAAAACCGAGCTGCGCGGCGGTGTGATGGAAGGTCGCGCCCTGACGCAGGCCGAGGTTAAGGCAATTGCCGACCTGCCCTCGAAGGAGCAACTCATTGCTCAAATCGCTGGTGGGATCAATGGCCTGGCCACCAAGATCGCGTTCGGTGTCAAGGAAGTGCCTTCGATGCTGGCTCGTGGGATCAAGGCAATTTCCGAGAAGCAAGCCGCCTAGGCGATCGCTTCAGAATCGAGCAGTGCGATCGCCCGGCGGCCTAAGGTTTTGGCCCACAAGCCGACGACCCCGATCGACTGTGTTGGTTTCCCCTGTTGCTGTTATTGCTGTTCAACCATTGCAAGGAGCAAATCCATGTCTGAGAAGGTCGCATTGATCATTGAAAGCTTGAAGTCGCTGACCCTGCTGGAAGCGGCTGAGCTGGTTAAAGAAATCGAAGAAGTGTTTGGCGTGAGCGCTGCGGCTCCCGCTGGTGGGGTGATCGTGGCGGCTGCTCCCGCTGCGGTTGAGGAAGTGGAAGAAAAGACCGCTTTCGATGTGGTGCTGGACAAAGTGCCCGCCGACAAGAAGATCGCCGTGCTGAAGGTGGTGCGCGAACTGACCGGTTTGGGTCTGAAGGAAGCCAAGGATTTGGTGGAAGCTGCTCCCAAGGTGGTCAAGGAAGGCGCTTCCAAGGACGATGCCGAAGCCGCCAAGAAGAAACTGGAAGACGCTGGCGCAGAAGCTTCGGTCAAGTAAGATTCGATCGACCTTTTTCGATCGGTCTGATCCAGTTATTTGGTCAATTGGATTGGTCAGTGGTTTTGGTCAGCCGGGGTGCAGATCCAGCGCGATCGCCCCTGGGCGACCAACAACCATCAACCATCAAATCAACCAAGCCAAGATCCAATCAACAGCAACTCTCCTAGTTCACGAACTGGGGGAGTTGTTGTTATTGGGGCCCTGGGAACCCGGTTGAACGCGCTTGAACTCGATCGAGGCTGGTCTCTTCAGCTTGCAACCTGTTTCCCAAGGCCTGAACCGGAGCGATCGCCCCTTGCTGGCTGAACCGCTTTGGAGGCAAAATCCGAGAACAAGACTGCGTACTCCGTTGCGCGGCCGCAAGACAAAAGCCATGCGCGGGTTTGCTCAATTTGTGTTGATTGCCAACAGCCTATTTTTTGGGGCCTTGCTGCCTCCGGGGTTGTTGGCTGCGGTGGCTTCGCCGTCTCTCTTCGCCCAGGCCGATTCAGCGGCCCCCATAGGAGCCGGGCTGGCGTGGGTTGCGATCGCCCTATTTCCTCCGGTGGCCATTTTGGGGCTAACGGGGGGCTGGGTGCTATGGCTGCGGGGGCGATCGCGTCAGGGGGCCATTTTCAGCAGCTTGCCCTACGCCAACTGGTTGTTGTTACTGTTGGGACAATGGGTGCAATGGGTGGCGGGGCTATCCTAAGCGCCACTGGTGCTCTCGCCCTCGGCCGATCGCTGAAAGATCACGACCCGATCGCCCACCACGGGACTGCGGGCCAACAGTTGTCCCTCTCGATCCTGTAGCTCCAGCTTGTTGAAATCTAAACGGCGCGATCGCTTCAATAAATCCGCCGCAAACCGATCCTGATTGCGATCGCCCAACCCGTACCACAAATCAGCCGGAACCGTCACAATCAGCCGACTGGCACGGAAGTCCGCTTGGATGGAGTCCACCAACGCCTGATCGCCGTAGCGAGTGGCAATTTCGCTGGTTTCGTCCTGAATCGCCGCAATTAATTGTTGTTCCGGCGATCGCTCCAGTTTGGGCGGCGGGCTAGAAACCGGGGTCGTCTCGGAAACTCCCACGTCCCCGGATTCTGCGGCGGTCTGACCAGGAATGTCCGTTGTTCGAGGCGTGGACTCCGATCCCGCCGCTCCGTTACCAGAAGGGGCGATCGGTTCCGCTTCCTCCGCATCAGACGGCAGTTCCAGCAGGGTGGGAATCAACGGCTTGAGAGGAGCAGGCTGAGACTCCGGCGGCTGTTGAGCCACCGTGGCAGGTTGAAACTTGGGCGGGAAAATGGCGATCGCGGCAACCAGCACCACACTCCCCATTATCGACAGGGCAATGGTCAGGTTGCGATCGGACAGCTTCCGCAGGGATTCGGGCAACCAAGGGCGGGCCCAGCCTAAAACTTGATGGCCCGCTTGGGCTGGGGTCAACCGGGGCGATCGCACCGAGGTGGCCGGAGGCAAGGCCGACTCCGTTTCCAGTTCCGTCGCCGCCCAGTCCAACAAGCGAATCAGGCCCCGCAGCAGGCGAGCGATCGCCCGCCGCCACGATCCCTTCGTGGGTTCGGTTCCAACCGACTTGGGTGAGTCCGACGACATAGCCATTTCCAAAACAGCGCAACAGCCAGCGACCCTCAATGGCTCAGGGCGGATGAATCCAGTCCCTGGGAATGCCCACAAATTGACCTGAACTCCATTGCCAGCGCCGCTAAATCGCATCGTAACAGCCTGGGTCACGGGTCGTAACAATCACGGCCGGGTTGTAACGTTGAGCAATGGAGGCAACCCCATCCTGCTTTTCGGTTCCGTCCTTAGGATGTCGATCGCTCCTGCACACCCAACTCAACCAGCACCGTCGTGCCCCCTTCCGGTTCACTGGTGATGGTTAGGGTTCCCCCATAGAGGGTGCAAAGCCGCTGGGCCAGAGTTAACCCCAAACCCGACCCCTGTTGTTCATGCAACTTGCGATCGAACTGTTGATAGGCCCCCACCGATTTGATCTGATCCGAAGTCATGCCCCGGCCGCTATCTTTCACCACCAACTGGTAGCGATCGCCCTGAATTTCCGCAAACACCGCGATCGGCTGGCCCGGCTGCGAAAACTTGCAGGCATTATCCACCAGCTCAATCACCATCTTTTGCAGCGCCGATTCTGAAATGCCTACGATCGCATCCACCGCCTGCACCGACAAATCAGCCGATCGCCCCGCCCAGTCCTGCGCCTGTCGGCGTGCCGTTGTTTCAATCATTGCAGCCGGACTCTCCACTTGCAGTTGTCGCAGCTCGTGCAACCGCTGGGGATCCCGAGCTGCCAACTCCAAATCCGCGTAGAGCAAAAAGTTTTGAATTAACCGAAACAAGCGCTGACCCGAATTGTGAATATCCGTCAGCATCTCGCGGGTTTCTTCGGGATCCAAATCCTCCAACTCTTCAAGCATGAACTGCGACGTGGCCACAATCCCATTCAGCGGCGTTCGCAACTCATGGGGCAGCGAGAATGCAATGCTATAGCGCAACGCATCGAGCTGTTCTTGGGATTGCTTTTGGGTGGCCGATTGCCGTTGCAACCGAGCAGCCACCGCCCCCAGCAGCTCATCCCGCGTAAACGGCTTCGTTAAATAATCATCGGCTCCCAAATGCATTCCTTGGCGCACATCGCCCTTGGTGGTGCGGGCCGTCAGGAACACAAAGGGAGTTGTGGCGGTAATGGGCGATTGGCGCAGGGCCGCCAGCACCCCGTAACCATCCAACTCCGGCATCATCACATCGCACAGAATTAAATCGGGTTGGAAGGCTTCGGCCAAACGAACGCCCGCATTGCCATCAGCGGCTCCCGCCACTTCATACCCCTCGGCTTCCAAAATATCGAGAATAATTTCCCGAACATCCGGTTCGTCTTCGATGGTCAAAATTTTGGTCACGGCGATCGCTCCCTTAACCCGATGCGTTGTCCACAAAGAATCGATTAACTCAATGGCCACCCATTTTATGGATTTCCTTTCCAGGATTGAACCTGGCCGGCCTGGATCAGAACAGCACCCGGTAGACCGCGGCCGCCGTGGTCTGCAAACCGCCCCCAACGCTCAAGACTGGTTCAAGACTCAAACATCAAGGCTCAAGCATTGAGGTGATCTTCTTCACTGCTGAGCGGTTGCCAAGGGGTGACCGGTAGGGTGACCGAGAAGGTGGTTCCCATACCTTCAGTGCTGTCCACTTGGATTTGTCCCCCGTGTAAGTCAACCGATCGCTTGACGATCGCCAGGCCCAACCCAGTCCCGGGAATGGTTCCCACATTGCCAGCCCGGTGGAAGGACTCAAACAGACGCTCCCGATCGGCCGCTGGAATGCCAATGCCCTGATCTTGAATCACGAACCGCACAGACTCCGGAGCACAGATCAATCGAAACTGAGTGGTGCTGGCGTTGGGGGAATATTTCAAAGCATTAGACAGCAGATTAGACAGGATGTGCCGCAGCAGCTTTTCATCCATGGCCAACACCGGAGCCGCCGCCCCTCGGTTCACCACTCGAAACTCGATCGCCTGGTGTGCCTTCAGGTTCAAAGACATTTCCTCCACCAACCCGTTGCAGAACCCTTCCAGGTCAACGGGCCCCGGCCGAAACTGCAACCGCCCCGAGTCCGCCTGCCCCAACACCAACACCGACTCCAACAATTCCGTCAGGTGATGCACCATGGTTTGGATGCGGCGGAGATAGTTGCGACTTTTATCGGGCCCCCACCGATCGCCATAGTGCTCCAGGGCTTCCGCCGAAGCCAAGATGGTGGTTAAGGGGGTGCGGAATTCGTGGGAAGTCATGGACACGAACTGGGATTTCATGCGGTTCAGATCTTTTTCGGCTTCCAGGGCGCGGCGAATTTCCACCTCGGCCGCCTTGCGGGTGCTGACATCGGCCACCGTGCCCTCATAGCCAATGATTTGCCCCCGCACGTCATAGACCGCTCGGGCATTTTCCACAATCCAGGTGGTGGAACCGTCCGATCGATAAATTTGAGATTCAAAGGCGATCGCCTGGCCCTCTGTGGCCAGAATGTGGCAAAACTCATCCCGCCGCTTGGGATCTGAATACAAACTCGGAATTTCCGTAATCCCTGCGATCGCAGCTTCCGGCGAGTCATAGCCCAGAATGCGCGCCAGGGCAGGATTCATGCTGATAAAAGATCCATCCACCGTGGACTGAAAAATTCCCTCCACGGCGTTTTCAAAAATGCTGCGATATTTGGCCTCGGCCGCCTCCACTTGCTCATAGGCATCGGCGAGCTTGCTGCGAGCGCTAAATTCCGCGCGCTGGAGCCGTTCATAGAGATAAACCGACAAATCGCAAACCACACAAATCCAAAACAGCTCTAGCAACAGGCCAAAGCGCGATTGGATCGGTGAGGAGCGAATGGCAGCCCCCAGCAATTCCCGCAACCCAAAGGAATGGATCAACGCCAAGGCTTGGGACAACACATGCAGGGGCCAGCGAGCCGGAATGAGGGTCGCTTGGGCAAAAAAACCAAAGGCCCATCCAAAAAGACGCGGGGGCAACCGGTTCAGGGTCACGGGCGACAACAGAACCTGGCAAGTTTCGGGGACGATCTGGAAGGAAAATAAAAACCCCAGAAACAGAACCCGCAGATGGCGCGCTCCCCAGCGGGTGTCGGATAAATACCAAAACCCCAACAGGCTAATCAGGGTGGCCAACCGTGCGGCCACGTTATCCCAACTGAGGGTTTCCTGGCGCAAGACCGATCGCGCCAGGTCTAAGACCGCAAAGCTCCAGGAAATCAGCAGCCCTAACCCAAAGGCTAACCGAACCCGAGCTAGCAGGAAGCGATTTTGCCAGCCTTCATAGGACATACGATCGAGATTGCTCCCATCGTCCGCCGCCACATTGACCGCAGCTAAGTATTCGATCGCTGTCCTGACAACCGGAATTCGCTGAAGCCACTGTTGGATCAACCGCGTTACGCGCGCCCGCAACAAGGTTTGCATCAACTACATTAACGACCCTATGAATGGCTCGTACATTAACGACCCTACGAACGGCTCGACACCACCGTCACGATTTCCCTAAACCCTTACCGCAAAATGCTAGCAATCAGGGAAATTCCTGCACCATCGCGGCGAAGTTGGCTTCATCCGCGGCCCAGGCTGACACGACCGACCTGGCCGTGTTTCGTGCAAATTTGCCAATGACCGTTTTGGCGATCGGTTTTGGTCATCGCTTGATCATCGCCCATGAGCCTTCTGATCAATGCCCTAAACAATCCCTAAACAAAACGAAACAACGCTGTCGAGCCGAGAACCGGGACATCGCCAGCGGGCAAAAACCGCCCCCAGCGTGACAATCGCCTGATGGCAATCGCCTGATGAGTTGTCTTCTCTAGAATGGCATAGCTTGGGAAGGAGGCGAGATGTCTATTGCGATGGGCGCAAGCTAGATTAAAACTGGGGCTGCGATCGAACCGTGGTGGTCTTTGGTGCGATCGCTCGCCGGGCCTTGTTTGAATAGCCAAGGAGTGCCCAAGCCATGTGCATTTGTGTCAACTGCCTCCATATTGATCGCTGCACGACTTACCACGCGGTTGAAGCCCAACACCAACAGGCACATTTGACGGATTCCCCAGATTTTGAGCCGATCGAACCCAGCATTAATGTCAACATCCGACCGCGCGACAACGAGATTGAAATGGAGTGGGATGTGGTGGGTTGCCAAAGCTTCACGGCTGACCAAGGCCGTTGGGCCCGGCTGCGACCCGGCGAACTGGTTCCCACCTGATTGGGGACGTTGAGGGAAGCCTCATTTGCTCGATATTTATTCGATATCTGTTCGATCGCGGGGAGTGGACGGTGATTGATCGTGCTCCCCGACTGATGATTTGTCGTCACTTCTGGTTTTAGTGACTGGTTTTCATGACTAGCTTTCACGACTGGTTGCCGTTGCTGGTTAGCGTTCTCAATTCACCACGCCAGCCGCAAACCAAACCACCTATTCCCCAAAGCCCGCCGGATTCCGAATGGGTTTAATCCGCACATCTTGCCCCAATTGCAATCGTTCACCGGGCAGGGCTTGCAAAAATACTTCAACAGCTTGCAGATAGTCCCGAACCATTTGGATATCTAATTCGTATTTCTTTTCAATGGAAATGGTTAAGAACGGTTGATATTGACCGCTATAGCCATCATCATGCTTATAAGCATTCACCACTTTGCGCATGGCTTCCACGTCCTGAAACCCTGGCAATGTTTCTATTTCGACCTGAAATTCACGTTCAATAATTCGATAGATTTCCGCGATCGTTTTGTGGGAAAGTTTGCGGCGATAGTCGCGATGGGAGCCATATTTTTTTTGATAAATTGACCTCACCACCCACTTCAACTCATACTCCACCACGGAATTTAATTCACTTAAAGCGGCTCGTAGGACAATGCCTTCGTAATCTAACAGTAAACCTGTGGCGCGATCGTGTTCGGCTGCTCCGAAGCGCTGCCATTCTTCAGGGGTATAGGCACGGTTTACGCTGTTGATGTTGGCATCATCAACTTTGAAGGCGCGATCAATAAACATTGAAATTGCACTCAATCGCGCGGAAAAGTGCCGAATAGGCATAGGAGCAATTTGGCCGGGGCGATCAGGTTTTGAGTTTTGTGGTCAACTTTTCGTAGTCAACTTTTCGTAGTCAACTTTTCACGGTTAACAATTTGTAGTCAACAATGGCAAGCTTGACAGTCGCCACCATTCTATACCTAGCGATCGCGCTCTCCCACGAATCAGTCAGGAGTTAGGAACACATGTCCGATCGATCATTTAGCTTTCGTCAACTACAAAGCCAATTTGGTCTTGGTCAGGCATTGCAGTCCTTATCCTTGGGAGCCAAGACCACCGCGATCGAGCCGTCTTCTTGGTTGCTCAGAACCTTGGAAATTGCCCAAAGTACAACTCTCTTCACCGAAAAGGAGCGATCGGAGCGGTTAATTTCTCCAATTTTATTGGAGCTGCGGGAACAAACCCACCGACAAGTTTCTATTTTTTCTGGTTTTGAATTAACCATTCAACCTGATCAAGGGCTAAATGGAGAATGTGATTTTATTGTCGCCCGATCGCCCCTAGATGTTGAGCTACAAGCCCCCATTTGCACGATTGTGGAAGCGAAGCGGGGAAAATTAGAATCAGCTCTGGCCCAATGTTCAGCACAAGTTTGGGGAGCATACCAATTCAATCAGAAATTTAATTCCCACTGGTTGTCGTCAATAATTAATCCCCCAAATATCAATCCCCCAGATATCGATCGCCCAGATCAGGAATCAAGATTACCCTTGCCCCTTTTCGGCTGCGTAACCACCGGGGAAATTTGGCGTTTCCTACAACTCATGCGGACACCTAACGACCATTACTTGATTGCCATCGATCGGGAGTCCTACTACCTCGACCAAATCCCCACAATCCTAGGAATTTTGCACTACATTGCCATCGTCGCCTAGCCGGATAATGACTGCCACTCCCAAACATCAGGTCAATATTAATTGACCCTTAGTTTCAGGATTTTGCAACAGAAGAGCCAAGGCAAAAGTTAGGGCAAGGCGGCGGGGGCTAACTCGGCCTGTTGGCGGGCCTGTTGGCTGTTTTGGCGGTAACGTTGGGCCCGATCACGCGCGGTGGCGGCCCGGCGATCGTCTGGGGTCACCTGCTCCATCAAGTCGGCGGCGGCTTGCCACTGGGTCGCCAGTTCTAGCCACTGTTGGCGCGTTTTGGCCGTTTGCCCCCCAAGAGCAGCCGTTTCCGCCAAGCGAACAGCCTTTACGAAGGGATCATTGGTGGTGCTGGCGGTGGGGGTGGCCGGCGGGTTGCCAATGGTGATCCATTTCAAATTCCAGGCCACTAGCCCCAGCAAAAAGATACTCAAGATTGCTCCCCCGGCGGCTCCGACCCAAAATTGGGTGCGGGCGGCCTTGGCGGGCAAGGTGGATCCAAGGGTGGGTAGGTTGAGGTCTCGTTGGCGGGAGGTGAGATTGCGAAAAACCCACCGGAACCAGTGCGATCGCTTCAAAATCATCGGCTCTGACCACAACAGATCCTCCGGCTCTCGCTGGATCGCCTCTAGCCACAAAAGCTGCTGTTCTTGCACAAGGCGGGCATAGAGCGTGACTTTGCGAATTCCTCGGGGGGCCACTTGTTCCAAGATGGCGCGTACCCGCTCGACCGTGTGGTCGCGATCGAGGTTTTCCGCTGTGGGTGCTTCACACAGCAATTGCAAGCTACCACCCGCAATGATGGCGCGGGTGCGAATTTGGTCGGAAGCCAACTTCTGATTCAGGATTTGGACGATCGCGGCAATGCTGCCACCACAGGCCTGACGATATACATCATCAAACCCGTTATCAGATGTCCAATCCTGGTCTTGGGAGGGAATCACGAGGGCATCGCCATGGCTGCTTTCAGGACGGTTTTATCATACTCGGGGATCAACAATGGGGGATACGTGCGATTGCGCTCCGAGTCCGTACACTTTTGCCAAGGCCTGCGCCAAATCGGCTAATAAATCGTCTGGGTGCTCAAGGCCGATCGAGAGACGCAGCAGGTTTTCTGGGGTGGTGGTTCCGGGCCCCTCGATCGAGGCGCGGTGCTCAATTAAACTTTCCACGCCGCCGAGACTTGTACCCCGGGTGAAAATCTGGAGGGCGGCGGCAACGGCCAGGGCTTCCGGGCGATCGCCCCGCACTTGCACCGACACCATGCCCCCAAAGTCTTTCATTTGCGATCGGGCCAAGGCCGCTTGGGGATGATCTGGCAAGCCAGGATAGTGAACCGCCTCGATCGCCGGGTGTGATCGTAACCAGGCCGCCACCTGCCGCCCATTGGCACAGTGGGCCGCCATCCGCACCGGCAACGTGGCCACGCTGCGCAGGGTCAGCCAGCAGTCAAAGGGAGCTAATCCGGATCCGCCCAGCCGCTGCACCTGTTGCACCCGCTCAAAGGCGGGGGTCAGTTCGCGAGCAATGACCGCCCCGCCGGTTACGTCGCTATGGCCCCCGAGATATTTGGTGGTGGAATGGACAACCCAATCGGCTCCCAATTCCAGGGGCCGTTGCAACAGGGGAGTGGCCCAAGTGTTGTCGCAAATGCAAAGGGCCCCGGCCGCTTGGGCTAACTGGGCGATCGCCCGAATATCCGACAGCTTCAGCAACGGATTGGAAGGCGTTTCCACCCAAACGGCGCGAGTTTCGGGCGTGAGGGCGGCGGCCACCTGTGCCAAATCCGTGGCATCGATCCAAACCACCGCTAAGCCCCAGGGTTGCAACACCTGTTCCATCAATTGGGCCGTGCCGCGATAGAGGTCGCGCGGGGCCACCAACTGCCCGGGCCCGAGGGCTTGCAGCGCTGCCATCATGGCCGCTGCGCCGGAGCTGAAGGCCGCCGCCACTGCGCCGCCTTCGAGGGCGGCCAAACAGGTTTCGAGCGATCGGCGGTTGGGATGATCTAACCGGCTGTAGAGATAGCCTTGGGGATAGGAACCATCGGCCGATCGCTCGAAGGTGCTGGTGAGATATAGCGGCGGGGCGATCGCTCCCGTGGCGGGGTCGGGGGCGCGGCCCGCATGAATGGCCAGGGTTTCCAGGTGGGGCGCGGCTGGCTCGATCGGGCGATCGGTTGCCTCGGCCGGTTGACCAGTCAGTTGCTCAGCGGGGTTAAATGTTGGGTTTTGCAAGGGAAAGGGCGATTGGGAAACGGAGCATGATACAACTCCTAATTAACGCAATTAACGCCACAGGATCACCACAAAAACCGCACCAGCGAACCTAAGACCGATGACCGCTCCCCCTTCTTCCCCCAATTGGCAAACTAAATTTTGGCTGTGGGCCGATCGCGCGCTGATGGCCAATCTGTTTTTGGTGTTTTTGAGCTTTGCTTGGCTGGCGATCGCCGTGGTTGGTCGCAGTCTCCACAAGCCCTTCGGGTTTGATCTGTGGTATTCCCTGTGGCAACCCCTATGGCAGCCGGCCTTGGGCATTCTGATGGCAGGCGCAATTTTAAACGGGATTGGCCGCTGGATTGCAAAATGGCTCGATCGCTCCCAATCTTGAATCAGGAATCTAAACTTAGCAGCTCAATGTTCAATACTTTAAACACTTAAAACTAAGCACTTAACGCTAAACACTCAAACCTCAAACCTCAAGCTTCAAAATTCAAGCCTCAAAATTCAAAAGGTCTAGCCCAGACGCGGACTAGACCTTTTTGCTTTCGCTGGCTATTTGAAGACAGGAATCACTCAACAGGTTTTACTCTCAACAGCTAATCAATCGGGTGGACAACGATACACAACTTCGGTCGATCGGGCATCACTTCAGTCGATTCAGACTGCTTTGTTAGCAGCGCCTGTGGTGCGAACCTCACGATTCATGACCTCCCGAATGAGCTAGTTTTATCAACAGCTACCGGTTCGATCGCCGCATGGCGCAAACGCTACTTGAACAACAAGCTTCGGATGCAACACAGAAGAGGAAGTCGTGCCAGTCTCCGGCAGGAGGTACGCACCGGGAACTGTCCTTGGAGAGAAGCGTTTCTTGCTTCTTTCGTACCTTGATTTGAAGATAAACCGGTTCTGAGTCAGCGTCTAGGGAAGTCAACAGAAGTTGACGTTATTTCAACTAGGTTCATAAATCCAGGGATCGAACATAGCAATCCATGAGAGTCTTGCTCTTGCGGAATGCCGGGAGTTGCAACAAAACAATTACAAAGCAGCCATTTGCAACCACCCGCCAAACGATGGCGATCCCAATCAATTCTGATCGATCTCGATTGATCCCGATCGATCCCCAAGGCTTTTCCCAACGGTCACTACGAGGGCGGCCATTCAGCACGATGGGGATTGCAAAGCAGATTCGCCTAGGGGAAATTTGGGTTTCGCAGCCTGAATTATGGCTGGAATGTCATGGGCAATTCACGGCTGCACTTGCCATTGCTCCCCACGCAATCACCGATTTCAGACGGTGGAAACCAGGAGAGTCTTTGCTCATTTTTTGTAAAATTTTCTTTACGATGCACCCAACGAGCCACATCAAACCGGTTGGCAACATTGGGCAAGTCATTGGGCAAGTCATTGAGCAAGTCACCTAGCGCCAACGGTCAATCAGCCAACGCCCCAATTCCAAACCCAACCAACCGAGGGCAAAGCTGCCAAAACCATAGGCCAAGCTCATGGCCCAAGCGCCCGATCGCGCCAGATTTGACGCATCCAAGATGTAGCTAGAAAAGGTGGTGTAGGAGCCTAAGAATCCCACGGCAAACAACAGCCGCAATTCGGGATACAGGGGCGATCGATCCGTCATCCACCCCACAAACAGCCCCATCAACACCGCCCCAGACAAATTCACCAAAAACGTGCCGATCGGCCAACCCGTGCCCCACAGCCGCGCACAAAGCAGCGACAGATAATAACGCCCCAATGCGCCGGGAATGGCCCCCAAGACCACCGCGATCGGGGCCCGCAGGTCTGGCCGCTCTGAGGCGGCGGCTAACCACTGATGCCACAAATATTTCAAGAGACGCACACTCCCGATCGGCTCAAGAATTTCCTCAAAATCATTACCCTAAAATTCCCAGCCCAGATTCCCAGCCCAGATTCCCAGCCCAGATTCTCAGTCCAGATCTGGATCAACCGAATCCCGATCGAGGTCTTCTGGATCCTCTAGATCTTCCGGGTCTTCGGCCGCATCCTCATCCGGCGGCAGGCTCGATCGCAACTGATTGAGCGCCAACTCCAACTGGGCAGAATTCTGATTTTCCACATCCAACTGAAAGTAGCGGTGGAACTTTTCGCTCACCTGCACCATGGACGATCGCCCATAGCGCCGTTTTTTCACAAAATCTCGCTCCACCAGCTCCTGGACATGTTGATAGGCTCCGGAGCCGCGTAAATCGACCAAATCCGCCATCGGCAGCGGCCCCTTGAGGGCAATGACCGCCAACGTTCGCAACGCCGCCACTCCCAAGTCCGCCGGAATCAGCCGCTCCACCAGGGACTGGAATCGATCGCGCAATTGCAACGTGTAGCAGCCCTTGCGCAGTTCCACCACCTCCAACGCCGTGTCCCGCTGGGCATAGTCGTTCATCAAGTCCAGCAAGGCCTCGTGGGCCAGATCTCGCGCACAACCGGCACAGTCAGCAATCTCCGCCAAACTGAGGGGCTGTCCCTTGAGATACAAAATTGCCTCGATCGTGCTGACCAGCGAGTTTGCCCGTAGGTCGGTTTGTGAATTGGCCAATCCAGACAACGGCGAATCTTCCTTGGCGTTCGTCAATTCTCCATTCAACCAGCACTGATGCCGTGGCGATCGCAATTTTGACCCCAATTTTTCCCCGAAATCCGGTTTTCCGGCCCCCCGAACGAAGAGATTCTAATTAGCTAATTATCACCCAAATTTCGGGGCCAGTTAAGGGATTGGCACTGAACCGTAAAGGGAATTAGTTCCGGAGAAAGACATCAAAATTCTTACTAAAAATGTTGATTCGTTTTCCTGATTCCGTTGATTTTTTTCAGAAGGAAGGAGCAGCAACGTTCGAGATGGATTTCTTCCTATGCGCCTGTTCCCTTCTGCTTCGATGCTGCTCGGTTTGTGCCTAGCGGTTGCGCCATCGCTGCCGGCGGGCGCAATGACTCCCTTGGTTTCCGAAACCCAAATGATCAATCATCAAGAACTGTCCGTAGAGGCTGCACCCACTGTGGTGCGGCGCACTCGGAACTCGCACCGGGGCAGCGGCCGCCGTGATTTTGTGCGGTATGTGTTCGCCGCTCCTATGAGCTAAGGATCGTTTGATGCAGCCTGTAATTGGGGGGTTGATTCCGTTTTCTTTCTAGGATTTTGTTATGCAATTTCTGAGAATTTGATTCCATCAAAAACGGAATTTTCAACCCTCCACCAATCAGCATTGGTCAGAATTAGCTAAAGCATATTTGCGGTTCGTTGAGCCAGTTCAGTCTGGTATCCAGTAATTCTGAATTGGGTGTGGTGGAGTGTGGTTTTGGGGCGACAGTTCTGAGAGAACAAAACCAGATCAGAACTGCTGAGAATGACTCCCCCAATGCGTTACGGCGATAATTGGCTTTTGCAGTTGTTAATTGCCGGTTGCCAGTGGCCAGTGGCCATTGCAGATGACCCGTCGCTGTTTTGTTGATTCTGGTTTGTTGATTCTGGTTTGTTGATTGTTATTGCGTTGATTGCCGTGGTCGCGGTGGATCGAGGCGAATCGAGGTGGATCGTGATTGATCGCCCTGCTCGGAGCCAATTTCGAGGGGCGCATCGAGCGATTAGCCTCGATTCGCTGTCTTGCTGGGCCGGGGGCCGTGGGGATCGATCGAGCCTTTTTCTCTTTCGGGCAGGGCAGCCAAAATCCGGAACCGTCAAAGGCTGAAACCCTGAAAATTACCACTAGCAAAGCATTTCAGCTTCTCAAGTCTTTTGTTGGGGAACCACTTCCCTTGCGCTTCCAAACCGATCCAGGGATCGGGCTGTTCCTGATAGGATCGGAGTATGGCAACCATCACCATTCGCGGCGTTCCCCACAGTTACCGGCTCGATCCCGATCGCCCCACCCGCTGGGCTTTGGTCTTTGTCCATGGTTGGCTGCTCAGCCGCCACTATTGGCAGCCCCTCATTGACCAATTCCAGCCCCATATCCCCTGTTTGTCCTATGACCTGCGCGGTTTTGGGGCATCCCAACCCACCCAACCCCAGCAATTTTCAACGCCGCGCGAGCGTTACCAAAACTACGCCCCGGCAGCCTATGCCGAAGATTTAAATCGGCTGCTTGAGCATTTGGGAATTGAGACCGCCTGGATTGTGGGTCACTCCCTTGGCGGAGCGATCGCCCTGTGGAGCGCCCACAAATTTCCCGATCGGATTCAAGGGGTCATTTGCCTCAACTCCGGCGGCGGCATTTATCTCAAAGAAGAATTTGAGCGCTTTCGGGCCGTTGGCCAGCGCTTGGTGCAATTTCGGCCCCAATGGTTGCGGGCCTTTCCGGGTCTCGATTGGGTCTTCAGCCGCGACAGCGTGGCCCGCCCCGTAGACCGCCAATGGGGTCGGCAGCGACTGATCGACTTTGTGACCGCCCATCCCGAAGCGGCCCTCTGGACTCTGTTGGAGTCCACCACCGAAGCGGAAGTTCATCGCTTGCCCCAGGTGGTGGCCCAGCTCACCCAGCCGGCCTACTTCATTGCCGGAAACCAAGATTCTGTGATGGAGCCGCGCTATGTGCGCCACTTGGCCAGCTTCCATCCACTGTTTGACATGTCGGGCGAAAACCTGCGGGAAATTCCCGATTGTGGACATATGGGCATGGTGGAACAGCCCATCCCGATCGCCCAAGAAATTAAAACCATCTTGCAACGCCACGGGGTCGATCACGGGTTGCAAACCCAACCCGAAGCCCTGAAAAACGTCTAGGCCCGAATCGGAGGCCATCGGAGACAATCGGAGACAAGGGGCTGAAGCCCCTTGCCCCTCAAACGCACAACCTACACCCGACCGCGCAGGAATTGGGCCATTTCGTTCGGTGTGGGCGAGTTTTCCAGCGCCACTTCCTCCGTGATGCGGCCCTCTTGGTAGAGATTAAACAGCGCCTTATTCATGGTGATCATGCCGTCAAACTCTGACTTCAGCATCACCTGGTTAATCTCCTCCATCTCGCCCTTGATGATGTATTCCTTAATCGCATCCGTGGCGATCAAGATGTCGTGGTAGGCCGCTCGTTTCCCATCGGTGGTTTTGCACAACCCTTGGGCAATGATCGCCACCAACGATTCGGCCAAACTCACCCGCAGGGCCGCGTGCTCATTGGGGGGAAACATCCCCAACACCCGCTCGATCGTCTTGATGGCGCTGTTGGTGTGCAGGGTTCCACAAACCAAGTGACCCGTTGAGGCCGCCTTCAGGGCGATTTTCATTGTTTCCGCATCCCGAATTTCCCCCACCAACATGATGTCCGGGTCTTGGCGCAGGGCCCCCTTCAGGGCATTGAAAAATTGCCGCGTGTGCCGCCCCACTTCCCGGTGCTTGATCAGGGATTTTTGGCTGACATGCACAAACTCCACCGGATCCTCGATCGTGATGATGTGCTTCGCCATGCTCTTGTTGATGTAGTCGAACATGGCGGCCATGGTGGTGGACTTCCCGGAACCCGTGGGCCCCGTCACCAAAATCAAGCCCTTGTGGTAGTGGCAAACATCCCGGAACACGGGCGGCAAATTAAGCTGCTCCATGCTCAGAATGGTGGCCCCAATCAGCCGCAACACCATGGCCGGGCCCGCCAATGAATCAAAGCAGCTAATCCGAATCCGCACAAAGCCCAGATCGGCAGCTCCGTCATAGTCCAAATTTTCTTGGAAGAAGGCGATATCTTCTTCGCTCATGATTTCCCCCAACCAACTCATGAAGGTGTCGAGGTCGGTGGTGGGATAGTCCAGAGGCACGATGTCACCGCGCTTCCGGAAACGGGGCACTTCGTTCACTCCCAAGTGAATATCGGAGCAGCCTTCTTCGTCTGCCCGCTTCACGATGTCAATCATGGTCGGCTGACCGGGAGAGGGCTTGCGCTTCGCAGGAGGAGCGACCACTTGGGCCGCCACCGGAGCGCTGGGGGGCCCTGACTGCACCACGGTGGACGGTGGCGCGGGGGTGGTGACCGTGTTGGCGGCCGGTGGCGGCGGGGCCACACGCGGCGGCGGAGCCGTGGGGGCCGGCGGTGGGGCCACACGCGGCGGGGCCATGTTGATCGGGAGGGTTTGCTCGTTGTTCCCGATCGGGGGAGGCGACGGAGGACGACCAGCAACCGGCGGCGGCGGCGGCGGGGCCACCCGAGGCGGTGGTGGCGGCGGCGGCGGGGGAACCGGGGGACGGGAGGCGTTCGTCATGGTCGTTTCCTCGTCGATGTCCTTGAGTGCGTTGAGCCAGTTGGGTGGTTGAGGTCAACTGGGCCGAGGTGGCGTTGAGAGAATGCGATGGTGTGATTGATTGCCCTGGGGAAATCGCCCTGGTGGCCTTCACGCTGGGGAAGTCACGCTGGGGAAACCACCCTGGGAAAGGGCATGAGAAGACTTCAGGATTGAGATTGCGAGAAGTCTTCGGGTCGATCGCCCGCTGATCAGTCGGGATTGGGGGGCGATCGGGTCTAGTCACGCCATAGCATGACCTGTTGTTTATTGTGGCTCATTGTTGGCCCTGACGGTGCATCAATCATCACTGAATCGGGATCAGCAATCTCACTCTCAAAATCGACCAAAATTCAGACAATTTCGACATTTTTTGAAAACACTGGTGCATTTTTAACTCAGTGTTTATACGGGGTGTAATGTGGCAATTTTCTAGATGCATTGAGTTCACTGTTGATTAACCCTCAATCATCAGGAGCCGGAAGAAACCTATGATGAACCCCCATGGACTGACCCCAACACAACCAAGGGGCCCATCGATCGAACTGATGCGGCACTGATGCGGCCACACGGTCAGATCAACGCTGATTCATAATCAGTGCATTCGCGGGCACACAAAATTCACGAGCACGCTCAGTTCTTGAACGATTAACCAACCAACAGATCTCAAGATTTCATCAAAATTGCATCAAAGATCTCAAGATCTCAAGATCTCAATCAACAGATCATCAAGACCAACGATCGACCGGTTCCCGAACGAATTGCCAAAGCGCTGGCCGACAAGATGGCGGGATAGATTTTTCAGACTTGGGCGGAGGGCAAAACAAATGAAGGTGGCCTATTTTGATTGCCCAACGGGGCTGGCGGGGGATATGTGTTTGGGGGCGCTGCTGGATGTGGGTGTGCCCTTGGATTATGTGCGATCGCAGCTCGATCGCCTGGGAATTGCCGAGGAATATCGCCTCAGCAGCCAAACCATGCACCACAACGGCCAGCGAGCCTTGAAAGCGATCGTGGAGTGGCGATCGCCCGGTGGTTCCTTTCAGGTGGAAGATCCCATGGATGAGCCGGGGGAAGGGACTGAACCGTCTGCCCGCTCACCTGAAGCGCTGGGAGATCACGGGCACGAGCATCACGGGCACGAGCATCATGAGCACGGGCATGAGCATCATGATCATGGGCATGAGCATCATGGGCATCACGGGCACGAGCATCATGATCATGGGCATGAGCATCACAAGCACGATGATCACGACCATAGCCCCGATCACCATCATCACCACGATCCCCACAACCATCA
This sequence comes from Limnothrix sp. FACHB-1083, assembly GCF_014696485.1. Classification (NCBI taxonomy): domain Bacteria; kingdom Bacillati; phylum Cyanobacteriota; class Cyanophyceae; order Pseudanabaenales; family Pseudanabaenaceae; genus Limnothrix; species Limnothrix sp. FACHB-1083. Next base: position 38,216 of record NZ_JACJQD010000019.1, read on the forward strand.
CACCCATCACCACAGCCGCCGTTGGCCAGACATTGAGGCCATGCTTCTGAATTCGTCGCTACCCGATCGGGTGGTGCAATGGAGTCGATCGATCTTTTGGCAGTTGGCCCAAGCGGAAGGGGCTGTTCATGGCATTGCGCCAGAACAGGTGCAGTTCCACGAGGTGGGGGCGATCGATGCGATCGTGGACGTGGTGGGAACCTGCTTAGGGCTGGATTGGCTGGGGGTTGAGCGGATTTTCTGTTCCGCTTTGCCCACGGGCGGCGGCACGGTTTGGGCGGCCCATGGGCGATTGCCCGTGCCGGTTCCGGCGGTGTTGAAGCTGTTTGAAATGGGACAAGTGCCGGTTTATGCCAACGGAATCGATCGGGAATTGGTAACCCCCACGGGAGCCGCGATCGCCGTGGGATTGGCCCAGGGGTTCGGGTCGCCGCCGGCCATGACCCTTCAGCGGGTGGGGTTGGGCGCGGGCCAGCGATCGCTCCCATTGCCCAACATTATGCGGCTGTGGTTGGGGGAATTGGCAGCGCCCGCCGGTTTGTCGGCTCCATTGGTGCGATCAGCCCCTTTGCCCCCGCCGATTGTGCCCCCGCCTCGGAGCGATCGGGGCCCGCAGTCTCCGGCTCCGGGCGATCGCCCCGAGAAGTCTCCCCAGGCCGCCCAGCCGCTGCCATTGACATCAGGGCAGGTTTTAGCGGGCCGATCTGGCCCAGCTTTGCCGGGGCCGGAGAGCCTAGCCAGTCCCCATGATCCTGACCTGGAAACGGTGGCGGTGTTGGAAACCCAAATTGATGATTGCAGCCCCCAGGCGATCGCCTATGCGATCGAGCGGTTGTTGCAGGTGGGGGCCCTGGATGCCTTTGTGCAGCCCGTGACCATGAAGAAATCGCGATCCGGCGTGGCCATCACGGTAATTACGCCCCTGGATCGGTTCACCGCCTGTGAGGATGTGTTGTTTCAAGAAACCACCACGATCGGGATTCGGCGATCGTTTCAACAGCGCCGTGTTTTGCCGCGCCATTTGGAAGTGGTGGACACGGACTATGGCCCCGTGCGGGTGAAGGTGGCTTGGCAAGACGAAACCCGCAAAACGGTTCAAAATGTTCACCCAGAATTTGAGGATGTGGCCGCTTTGGCACGCGATCGGGCCATTTCTTGGCTGGATATTCACCGAGCAGCTTGGATTGCTTGGGAACAGGCGCGTCGGGCCACGGAGGGCGATCGCTAAAATTCTGCAAGTCAATCACCATCCCAGACCCGTGATCTCGCCATGTATGACGAACTTTTTGCAACCATCAGCGCCCTAGTAATGTGTCATTCGCCCAGCGGGGCCGAACAGGAGGTCGATCGCTGGTTAATCGCTCGTGCTGAGGCTCTGGGGTTGACCTGGAATCAAGACGAGGCCGGTAATTTGATTTTTGTGATTCCCGGGCGCGATCGCACCGCCAAGCCGATCGCCATCACGGCCCACAAGGATGAGATCGGCGCGATTGTCAAAGGCGTTGAGTCCGATGGGCGGGTGCAGTTGCGCAAGCTGGGCGGGGCTTTCCCTTGGGTCTATGGCGAAGGGGCGATCGATCTGTTGGGCGATCGCCAAACTATCACCGGCGTACTCAGTTTTGGATCGCGCCACGTGTCCCACGAGTCCCCCCAGCGGAATTTGCAGGACAACCAGCCCCTGACCTGGGAGCGGGCTTGGGTGGAAACGGGTCGGATTCCCGCTGAGTTGGCCGCAGCGGGCATTCGGCCCGGCAGCCGCGCCGTGGTGAGCAAACACCGCAAACAACCGCTGCGCCTGGGCCCGAACCAAATCGCCAGCTACACCTTAGATAACAAAGCTTCCGTGGCCATTTTGCTGGATTTGGCAGAACGGCTATTGGCCCAGGAGGAGCCGCCGGCCATGGATCTATATCTGGTTGCTTCTGCCAAGGAAGAGGTGGGAGCCTTGGGAGCCATGTACTTTGCGCAACAACAAAAGCTGGCGGCCCTGATTGCGCTGGAAATTGCCCCGATCGCCCCGGAATACCCGATCGCCGCGGGCCCCGTGCCGGTGTTGCTGTCCCAGGATGCCTATGGGCTGTATGACGAAGACCTAAACCAAGCACTACAGGCGGCGGCCGAGCGATTGCACTTACCCATTCAATACGCCGTGATCAGCGGATTTGGCAGCGATGGTTCGATCGCCATGAAATTTGGCCATGTGCCCCGGGCCGCCTGCTTGGGCTTCCCCACCCAAAACACCCACGGTTACGAGATTGCCCACCTCAAGGCGATCGCCCGCTGCACGGACATTCTGATGGAATTTGTGCAGCAGCCTTTTCCACCGCCAATTGAAAAGCCAGTTGAACAGATGGACGCGCCTTAAACCTGCTCTAGGTAATCATTCAGGTCAGACATCAGGCGATCGAGCGCCGTTTCCAAACTGAGCCGAATCCGATCGTCCCGCACGGTCAACAGCACCTTCGCCGCAAAGGGCGATGGCCAAATATTGGGGTTACAAAACACCTCCAAAAACACCTCTCCCGCATGTTGATAGTCCAAATTGGCTTGGGGCGTGGGGCGATCGCCGGAAGTCACCTGGGTGGCGGCCTTGATTCGATCGATCAACCCCTTCAATTCCGTTTGTAATTGCCGGGCCGCAGCGGGTGCATAACCAAAAGCAACGGAGCCAGTTTCTAAATTGAGGCGGCAGGTAGGCGTAGTCATCCACAAATTTCCTAAAAATAGCCACGTCGCTCCAAGCGCAGAACAGCGGGGCCAAACCATGCCCAATGTCCAAAATTCATGGCAGCGAATGACTAAGCACATGATTAAGCAAATGACTAAGCACATGATTAAGCCACTCACTGCCCAATCCCGAACAAGGGGTTTAAACCTTTTGTTACCACGAATGTTCTAAGGTTTTTGTCAATTCTGGTGAACGAGGGTCAAGGTAAATTGCAACAAATCTAATCAAACCAACAAATCTATAGAATTCGCAAAATCCTCAGAAATTGGGGCGATCGGGCGATTGCTCTGCATTCAACGCTTGATCCAATGCTTTTACCCCTAGCCCTCAATCCCAAGGAGTCTGGTTAGGATGGCGATTGACCAAGGTTGAAGACCCCCTTACAGCCATGTTTTCGACTGTTTCAATCTCTCAAATTTCCCAACGCCTCCTTGGGGCAGCGCTGGGTTTGGTTTGCACGTTGTCGATCGGCCCCGATGCGGTGCAGGCGAACCCATCCCCCAAGGAACGCTACAACGAGGCAATTCGGGATGCGGCGGTGGCGGAACCCACCGAGCAGGTTTCGGAGCTGATTCCCCTCACGCCGGATAATCCAAATTTGGTTTGGCATCCCGATCGCCAGCGATTGTTGATGGTGACCTGGAAGAGTCAAAGCTCGTTCGATCGCTTCATCAAGCCCGCCACCAACAGTTCCAGCAACGAAAACCAACTGATTTGGGTCACGGCAGCTCCCCAGGTGCAACAGCTTTGTCGGCAATATCGCCAACAGAATCCCAACGCCACTGAAGCGGATTTGAAACTGCGGCTCCAGCAATATTTGGGCTTGGATCCGGCCTGGAACTATGACGTGTTTGTGGAAATGTGGGTGGATGTGCGGGATTTGTTTCGCCCCTGCGCGGATCCGGAAGTGAGCGATCGCCAGTGCCAAGCGGATTTTCCCCAATCCCTGGCGGCGGACTTGCCAAAGGTGGCGGGTATCACCCCCCGATCGGGCATTGCCAACTATCAAACCTTCTTCAAGGGGCTGTATTACCGCAGCATTCGCACTAATCTGCAACCCTTCACCGGCTTGGGCTACACCTACGATTGGGGCAACCCCAACAGCGAAGTGGGAGCCAGCGAATTTATCCTTGTGCCCGGTGCGGCCTACACGATCGAGCGGGCCGTGCCCACGGGGGATTATTGCAAACCCGAATGACGCATTCCGGGACTTGCTAGAAGCTCACAAATGATGACTAGTCCTGAATAGGATGGGATGATCACGGAACCGCCTGAGGTCTCAAACCCGAGAACGAACCGGTTTGGGATGGGGGGTTAGGCGGTTACCTTGCTCGATCGCCCGTTTGGCACAAGGCTTAGGATTCACAACGCGGAAGCAAGACAAACTGAACAAGCAACTGGCCGAAAAGTTGCAACCAAAATGGGCCATGGGGGGTCTAAGCCTGAGGAATCGCCATCTCAGTCTTGGTCGGGTCTATTTTTGTCGGGTCTGTCGGGTCTATGGAGCAGTCTCCTGATGACCACAGCATCCTCGGAAGGTTAGGGCAGGGCAGCTCTTTGGCGATCGACTCTGGTTTTTCTGAACAATAACGGTGAGTGACATGTTTCCATGGCCCCTAAGGATCGGCTCCTTGATCTTGATCGGCGCGGGGTTGACTTGGGTGGGTCTGAAGGGCCCGATCGGGCAATCGGCCCCTTCAGATTCCCCCGCGTTGGCCCAAGCGGCCGACTCGTCCACGATCGAGCCGGCCGGCGGTGTCACCAGCATTCCGGCTCCGGAGCGCTCGACCGATGGTCGCTTGGCCCAGAGAACGGCCACCGCCCTGTTGCGCCGCCCGATCGATTGCCAACTGGGCAAAGATTGTTTTGTGATGCTCTATCCCGACCACGACCCCAGCACGGGCGAGCGGGATTCCATGTGTCGGCACTTGACCTATGACGGTCACAACGGCACGGATTTTGCAATTCCCTTCTGGACTCCGCAAACGGCCGTACCGGTGGTGGCCACGGCGGCGGGCACGGTGTCGGCCATGCGGGATGGTGTGCCCGATCGACGGCTCACATCCCCGGAAGCGCGATCGACCGTGGCGGGCATTGAGTGCGGCAACGGCGTAATGCTAGACCATGGCAACGGCTGGCAAACCCAGTATTGCCACATGAAACAGGGCAGCGTGCGGGTCAAAATTGGCGATCGGGTTCAGGCGGGCAATCCCCTGGGTCTGGTGGGTCTATCGGGCATGACCACCTTTCCCCATGTGCATGTGACGGTGCGCAAGGATGGCAAGGAAGTGGATCCGCTGTTGGGGGGCGATCGGATTGCGGGCTGCGCGACGGGCAACAACACCAACACGGTTTGGAATGACGGGGCGCGCAACTATGTGGCCACGGGGCTAATTCGCAGCGGCTTTGCCCCCAAGCAACCGGTGGAGGATGAGCTGTGGCGCGGCGAGTTCCAAAGCAACCAAATTCCCGGCCAAGCGGAGGCGCTCACCTTTTGGGTTCATGCCTTTGGGGTGCAAACGGGGGATGTGGAATATTTCAAGCTGTTGGCCCCCGATGGTTCGATCGTCACGGACTATCAACGGCCGATCGACCAAGATCAAAAACAGTGGATTACCTACGTGGGCAAAGGCACTCGGCGATCGCCCCTGATGCCAGGCACTTGGACCGCTTCCTATCGGTTGATGCGGGGTAACCAAACCTTGATTCAGCTCGATCGCCAGCAGGCGGTGGTGCGCTAGGCAGCCAGCTTTGGCCGGGACGAAGCCACCTAGCTCGGAAACTGGGGCAGCAGGTTTTGAATCGTGGTCACCAACTGGCGCAGGCGCACTGGTTTCGTTAAATACTCATTGGCTCCGGCGGCCAAGCAGCGATCGCGATCGCCCTCCATGGCCAGCGCCGTGAGGGCCACGATCGGCAAGTTAGCGTATTGCGCATCTTGCCGCAGTAATTGCATCGCCTCCAGGCCATCCATCCCCGGCATTTGCACATCCATTAACACCAAATCGGGCTGCGATTGTTGCACTTGAGTGATCGCCTCTGCACCATTTTTGGCCAGAATCACCCGATATCCTTTGGCCGTTAAATAACTCACGATCGTGTTGATGTTGGCCTCTTGATCTTCCGCCAACAAAATGCAGGGCGATCGGCCCCCATCCGTTGATTCAATCACCAGCGATGAATCCAAATTGGCCGATGATTGATCATCACTAGCGTCCGCGATCGTGCGACCAGGATGGTAGGGCAAATCGACCGTGAAGCAACTGCCATTCCCCACCTTGCTCGTGACCCCCACCCGGCCGCCGTGGAGTTCCACAATCCGCTTCACCAGGGCCAAACCCAGCCCCGTTCCTTCGTATTGGCGATTCAGCGCACTATCAATTTGCACAAAGGGACGGAACAGCCGATCTAACTGATCCGGGGCAATCCCAATTCCCGTATCGATAATAGAAAACCGCAGCCAAGATTGAGACGACTGTAATTCTTGAACGGCGTAATTTTCCAGGGAAACCAACAGCGTCACACGCCCATTTTCTGGCGTGAACTTCACGGCATTATTCAGCAAATTAATCAGCACTTGCCGCATTCGTCGTTCATCTAACAATGCGTGGGGCAACTGACTGGGAATTTGAGTATCTACCTGAATATGTTTCTTCAGGGCCTGTTGTTTAATGAAAGTCAAACTAGATTGACACAAAGGCACGATCGCCGTGGGCGCTTGATCTAATTCCAATTGCCCCGATTCAATTTTGGCCACATCCAAAATGTCATTAATCAGGGAGAGCAAATGGGAGCCAGTACGCTCGATCGTCCCCAAGGCTTTGAGCTGACTATCATTAATCGAGCCAAAAACCTGTTCCTGTAACCCTTCGGTCATGCCCAAAATGGCATTCAAGGGCGTGCGTAATTCATGGCTCATGTTGGCCAAAAACTCATCTTTCAGGCGAGTCGCCCGAATTAATTCATCATTGGTGCGCTGTAGTTGTTCTTCGGCTTGGCGGCGCTGGCGATCGACCCGATAGCCCTCAATTAGGGTGCTACAGGTGACCAAAAATGGCTCTAGATAACCCACCATGCTCGACTCATAACCGCCGGGCCGGTTGGCAATTCCAATCATCCCCACCAATTGATTACCTTGATAGAATGGAATGCCTAAAAATGCCTGCAAGGGAGGGTGGCCGGGTGGTGTGCCGCCACTGCGCGGGTCGGTGCTGGGACTGTTGGCAATCACGGGTTTACCGGTCATGATCACAGCGCCAAAGAGCGTGTTCATGTTGGTAAATTGCATTCCCGTTTCATAGTTATCTTCATAGAACTTTTGCGTATTTGCATCCCAAGCGATGTTGGTGACGCTGTGGGATTGCAGGTAGGGAACGCCTTTAATTTTGAGAAAGCCTTCTTCGATCGCAGCACTGCCATCGCCTCGAAAGAGCGCTTCTCCGATAAAGCCATATTCACTTTCGGTCAGTTCTAATAAGCCATTCAGAAGGCCTTCAAAGATTGTTAATCGATTGGCAGCCGTAATAAATTCCGTTTGGGCTTGGCTGATGGTGGAAAGCAGGAAGTTGCTATTTTTGAGGTCAATTTCTGCTCGTTTGCGCGGGGTGATGTCAAAACGAACGGCCAAAAATCGAATCGGTTGTCCTGCGCGATCGAGAAACGGCACGATCGTGCTGTCTACCCAATAGAGCCGACCATCTTTCGCGCGGTTGCAAATTTCCCCGCGCCAAATTTGCCCCGCCAAAATGGTGTCCCACAAGTCCTTAAAGAAGGAGGCGGGATGGTGGCCAGACTTCACGAGTCGATGGGTTTTGCCAATCAATTCCTCGCGGCTGTAGCCGGAAACCGCGAGAAATCGATCGTTGACATAGGTCATGACCCCTTGGGCATCGGTAATCACTACGATCGCGGAGGCATCAAGCGCCAGCTTAAAGGCGGCCAATTCCTGAAGCAGCCGTTCTCGCTCCAGTTCTGCTTGCTTGAGGGGGGTGATGTCTTCGGCAATGCCCGCGAGGCGATAAACCTCTCCTTGGGCGTTGCAAATGGGGAATGCTCGATCGCGAATCCAACGCTGTTCGCCATCGGGCCGCAGGATCCGATATTCCTCGTCAAATTCGCCCAATAACTGTTTGGGAAGGGCGGTTAAGACGCGATCGTGATCCAGGGGGTGAATGCTGGTGGCCCAACTGTCGGGGGTGATGTAGAGTTCTTCGCTGGGTCTGCCCCAAATCCGCTCGTAGGCGGGGCTGACGTAGATCCGATTGGTACGATTGAGATCCAAAATCCAAAATACCGAATCCACAGCTTCGGCCAATTGGCGGAATTTTTCTTCGCTCTCGCGCAGGGCTTCTTCGGAGCGTTTGCGATCGCTGATGTCCACCACCACGCAAACACAGCTACCGGTTTCGGGGGCAATCATAGCCACGCCAATCAGCACCCACACCCAATGGCCATTTCGATGCACGTAGGCCTTTTCCCAAGGGGCGATCGACTCGTGTTGCCGCAGGTGTTCAATGGCCGCGATATCTTGCGCTCGATATTCGGGCGGTGTGAGTTCGGCCCAGTTTAAGCGCCCGGCTTGCAAGTCCAGGCGATCGTAGCCCAGCATTTCCAAGAAGCAATCGTTGGCATCAACAATCAGCCCCTCAAAGTTGGTGAAAATGGTTCCCACCACGTTGGAGTCAAACACACGACGGAATTTCTCTTCGCTTTGCCGCAGGGCCGCCTCGGCCTGTTTGCGATCGCTGATGTCATAGTTCACGCCGATCATGCTTTGGGGCTGACCTTGGGCATCACAAAGCAGCTCGCCATAGGCCTTGATGTGGCGGACTGTGCCATCGGCAAGCATGACTCGAAATTCGGTGTCGTAACGGGCTTCGCCGCGTGTGGCGGCATAGAGTAACTGTTCGGTGGCCGGTCGATCGTCCGGATGGACGGAACTGGCCCAAATGTCGTAGGGCAGGCGCTGTTCCTGGCCGGGTTCCACGGGCGCAACCCCATACAGGCTATACATCCGCTCATCCCAAACCAGGGTGTTGGTTTGAATATTCCATTGCCAACAACCGATCGCGCCGGACTCCAGGGCAAGGGTGAGTCGTTGGGACAGGTCGGCCAACTGGCGTTCGGCATTTTTGCGATCGCGAATATCCCGAAAGATGCCTTGCACCAGTTGGGTTTGGCCCACCTGCACGATCGAGCCGGTAATTTCCACCGGAATTGCTTGCCCATCGGCCCGCTGAATTTGACCATTGGTGAGCTGACAGGAACCATCCGTAATCACCGATTGGAAGGCTTGCACCATCTCCTCTTCGCAATCGATCGGGTGCAACTGGGATTGGTGCATCTGGATCAGTTGGGCGCGGTCATAGCCAAACAGTTCCTCCGCCTTGCGATTCACTTCCAGGATTTCCCCTTGGAGGTTGGTCACCACGATCGCGTCACTTGCCCCCGCCATCAAGCCGCGATAGCGAGCCTCTCGTTCCTGCAGTTGGGCTTCGGCGGCCTTGCGCTCCGTCACATCCCGCACCATCACCAGGGCCGCATCCGCATCACTGCCCACAATCCGCAATTCCTCATCCAGAACCCGATCGCCCAGGATCCGCCGCTGTTCAATGACTTGCAGTTGGCCGGTTTCGATCGTCTGGTTCACCGCCTCCAACACCGCCTCCAACTGATCCGCCGCCACCCAATCGGTCAACTGGGAGAGGGTTGGGGTGTCCGCTGCCTCCAACGAATCACCAGTCGCCTCGGCGCGGAAGCGGCCCCAGGGGTGTTTCGCCTGGGTGAGGGTGCTGTAGTCCAAACATTGGCCCCGAGGAGTCACCCGCAGCAGGCGATCAGGAATGGCCGCCACCATTGCCCGAATCTGAGCTTCCCGAATTTGCAGCGTGGTGGTGCGCTTGGCCACCTTCCGCTCCAAGGACTGATTCAAATCTCGCAGTTGCCATTCCACCTGTTTGCGATCGCTGATGTTGCGCACCAAAACCAACACCTCGTCATCGCGGTAAGGAACCACCCGCACTTCCTCAATCCGCAACACCTCATGGGTGGACAGATTTTGCTCATAGAACTGAACGGTTTTGGTGGCCAAGGCTCGCTGAATGGCTTTCATCCGCTTCTGGGCGGCCACCGGCGGCAGCAATTCCGACACATGCTTACCGACCCAACTACTTAAATCGCCAACCCGATCGAACTCAGGGTTGGCGACAAATTCCAGAAAAATCCCTTCAGCATTCAGCCGCACTAACAAATCCGGCAGCGCACTGACTAGGGCCCGCTGGTGTGCTTCCGCTTCCCGCAAGGCCGCCTCGGCCCGGCGACGCTCTTCCAACTCCGCGGCCAAGACCGCATGGGATGTGGCCTGCTTGAGGGCAATGCCCACCTGCACCCCCAGGGCTTGCAGCAAGTCAATTTCCGCCGCCTGCCAAAGTCGCGGGCGATCGTGCTCACTGGCCACCATCAACCCCCACAGGCGATCGCCCACCAGCAAGGGCAAAATCAGTTGGGCCCGCATCTGGAGGCCGAGCAGCAAATCTCGGTGGCAGTCCGACAACGGCGCAGTGGTGACATCCTCCAGCACCCGCACTTGGCCCCGCCGAAAGGGATCCAGAAAAGCCGACCCCAAACAGGCATCCTGAACCCGCCGCCCCAACAGGGACTGACCCTGATCGCTCGGATCCGCCAAAGCCTCCGCGATCGTTACGCCGCTGCAATCGCCCTCAAATTGATAGACAATCACCCGCGCACAGTTCAGCAGCCGCTGCACTTGCTGCACCGTCGTTTCCAAAATGGTGTGCAAATCCAGGGCATTGTGAATTTGCGTGGCCACTTCCCGCAACAGCGCTTCCCGTTCCGCCTGTTGCCGCAGTTGGGCGGTGCGCTCGGCCACCTCCCGCTCCAGTTCCTGCGCTCGGCTTTCCAGCAGCGCCAATCGTTCTTGCTCCAACTGCGACACCTGGGTTTCCAGCACCGTCGCCAAGTTGTAGATTTCCAGCGGATTCAAGGCCTGTAGCAGGCGCGTTTGGCTGAGGATGCCCAGCAATTGCCCCTGGTCATTGGTGATCACCAATCGCCGAATCCAGCGATCGGCCATCAACTGTTGCGCCTCCCACAGGCTGGTGTGGGGACTGACGCTAAACACCGGGCTGCTCATCACCAAATGGGCACTGGTTTGGTCCAAGGGCAACCCCAGGGCCTGAAATTGCACCATATCCCGCTCGGTCACTAGGCCCACAGGCGGCCCACCCATCGGCTGTAGAGATGAGGCAGCAGCAAAATCGCCCTCAAGATCACCCTCAAGATCGCTCTCTGATTTCGCCGCTAGATCATCGATCGCCCCGATCTCTGCGTGGGCCGGATCCACCAACACCACGCAACTCACTTGGTTCTCACTCATTAATTGCGCCAATTCCAACAAAGAGGCGTGAGAGCTGGCCACCACAATCGATCGGCTCATCACTTCCTGGACTTGGCGCAACCGCAACAGGTCGATCGGGCGGGCCAACTGGCGCAAACTTTCCTGGGTAATTAGCCCCAACAGGCGATCGGCCTCATCCACCACCGGCAAATGTCGAATTCGATGTTTCGTCAACAGATGAATGGTGGAAAACAAGTCCGTAAACTCACTCTCCCGCAGCATCACCAGTTCCCGCGTCATCACGGCGGTCACCGGGCGATCGAGCGGGCACTGCTGCGCACTCAAGCGCACCAAATCTCGCTCCGTCAAAATGCCCACCACCCGATCATCCACCCTCACCAGCACACAACTGGGGCGAGACCCGATCGCCGCCTTCTGTGGATCCGCCTGGGCCGCCGGCAGCCCACTCATCAGGGAAACCACATCCCAGACCGTTGCCGCCGCATCAACCACCAATGGTTGGCGGATAATAGCCGCCCTCAGTTCAGAAACCGTCAGCATAGGAAACGGAATGGACATGACAGGACTTGTTTTTGAGCGAGAAAAATCGAGCGCATCCGGCTAACGGAGGTCAAAGCAGCTAAATTTGCCCCCAATTAGCTTTAAAACTCCCCCAAAACACAGCAAAAGCCCATTGCTTGGCGCGAATCCTAGCTTAGGTCTGGCCGATCCTGCATCAGACCATCTCCCCACGGGTTCTATCAATTTGTTCTCAGCTCAGGGGAGCGATCGGGATCACAGCCGAAAACAGCATCTCCTAACAGCTAAAGTACCCCGACCAAAAACCCAAGCGATCCCAGACCACCACGATAGGCCTTTGATCAATTGACCTCACCGAAAAGTTATGCAAGATCCACACCAGCCGCCACGGTTTACCGTCTTAATCAAGCTAGAAATGCTTTTAGATACTCTGACGGCGATCTGTGACTAAGCCATGGTAGATATCGCTTTTCCTCTAAAATTGACGTAAAACGAGCATAGCACGTGACTTTCTTTACCAAGAGTCATATCTTTATTTTATTTTTAATTCTTTCAAAAAGTCAAAAATGATACCTTGCATTGTCAAGCAGTCCCTAGAATCCATTCCAGTTAAAAACTAACCCTAAAAAGCAAAATGGTGAAATCTGATCAACAAAATTCAACAAAATCGACTCACACACAAATCTATAAGCATTAATCAGCGTCCTATAGCCCAAGTAGCAGCCATTTTCAAAACCACGATTATCCTTTTCCAAAGCGCAATTCAATTCATCAATTGATAAATTTTGAAATTTATAGTTGAAAATTCGTTGGAGACTCAGGAACATCAATTCCTAAAAATTCTCGATAGATTTTAGCTTTATATTCACTGCCCACCTCGTTAACTGCTTCAATTAGTGCTTGATAAGTTCCTGCACCACCTAATAGATTCCAAAATTCATCACCAATTAAAACAACGGGATCATTTTGCATGTCAAACCACCGTTGTGGAAATGACCAGGCATAATTTTGTTTTTGACCATAGGGGTTATAGGGCAATGCGAAATAGGCACGAGTAACTGGACAGGGTTCCATCGCATAGAGCTTAAATAGCTTTTCTTTACTAACTTTAGTTTGATCACTATTGGGCAAGGGAGCTTTCAGCTCGGCAGCCATAACTTCACTACCATCCTTGGATGTAGCCCAGAAATCACAGGTCACTGAAACTGGAATTAATTCCCCTTTTCCTTTCAGGATATAGTTAAGCTCTTGCCGCCAATTTGGCTTTTGGCGCACTTTAGCAGGATGCTTATGCTCTAAAGCATTCAAGGTTTCAGAAATCCTAGCTAATCGCCCTTTGGGAATGAGACCTTGAATAGATTGCTGTAAGCTGACGTTCCCAAAAGCCTGCTGTGCAACAATTAGGGCTAGTCGTTCCCAAACTTTGCCAAACGGTGTGACAAATCGTCGTTCAAAGTGTGATCCTTTAAAGATTTCATCTGGCACAAGAGCAGCATAGAGTGGTTTTGCGGCTCGATGTTCTTCAACAATGAATGGGTTTTTGACGATCGCATTATCCAAAACACGATCCATCATTTGTTGAATTTCCTGTTGAATCGCAGCTTTGAGGAGCGAACTTTCCATAATCATTCCAGTGTTGCTAGTTTTCGGTCAGCGCAAAAAGTAAGATCAGAGACATTGCAGAATCGATTGTGCGATCGCAGCAATCACCGGGACAGAAACAGCATTTCCAAATTGTTTCTTGGCGATGCTGCTATTTGGATGCAGAATGAAGTCCTCTGGGAATCCCTGGAGTTTGGCATAGTCCTGGGCCGTGAGTGATCGAAACTGGCCGGGATAATAAATCTCTTCCAAAAATTGCTGCTTATAGGTATTGGGTTCACAGCCACTGAGAGCTACTGTCGCCACAAAATCACGGGTTCCACTAGCTGTTAGCGTCCCGATCGCTTCAGCAGTAGGCAAGAAAATTCGCGATACCCCCTGAATGCCGGTTGAAATTTTGGAGTTTTCAAAGTCAAAGCGATCGACTGTGACTTCTCGCAGAATTTCTTTCTGTACCAATACCGTAATTTCAGTCTGATCTAAGTCCGGAATCAAACCCTGAAAATCTTCTAAGGAAAGGGGATTACCATCCTTGGGGCCATATTTCTTTTTACGACGATTTCTCAGCAGGGTCATGCAGATGAATTTTTCCCGATCGCTCGTTGGAATCAGATCCCAAGAGTGAATGGTGCTGTGGCCATCGCGCACATCACTAAACAGGAAAAAATTATTGAGTTCGTCAATTTTTTGGAATCGCCCACGGGAGGCAGGAATCTTATCGCCAAAGAGCGATCGCGGTGAAAACTTTAATTTGGGTTCCGAGCAAGCGGGCAAATCATCTAAGACTTCATAGAGTTTGCGGGGGCGATCGCTGGCGGCAGGGAACTGAAATTGCCCCGCACGTTCCAGATCGTTACGTAAACCGACTAAAAAGAGGCGATCGCGATCTTGCGGCAATCCAAAATCATAGCTACTTAAAACAGTCCAATAGACGTAATAGCCGCTGTCATGAAGCTGATGAACAATGAAATCTAGGCTATTTCGATGGCGGGGTTCCGTTAGTCCTTTGACGTTTTCAAATAAAAATGCTTTGGGTTGCGCCTGACGCACTAGCCGACAAACATCAAACCATAGGCGACCGCGCGGATCATCAAATCCCAAGGTTTTGCCTGCGATCGACCAGGCCTGACAGGGAACACCACCCACCACCAGATCGAGATTGTTGGGGAGCTGATCAACCGCAGAAACATCACCCAAATTGGGTTCGTGATCAGAACTATCACTCAAAAAATTTTGTTCATAGGTAGCGATCGCATCGCGATCAATTTCTGCATAGGCAACACAGCAGCCACCTAATTGTTCTAACGGAATCCGAAACCCACCAATCCCCGCAAACAGATCAACAAATTTGAAGGTTGTTGTGATGGCTTGCTGGTGATTGACCGCTAACAAGTCAAATAGATTGGTTTGGACTCCTGTAGCAACCATATCTGATAATCAAAGGTTGACAAACATGATAGCCTAAGATGTTAGTCGCAATCTGCTTGAAGCCAATCAAGGTTTGATCAGAAAAAACCTAGGCTATTGCAGACTGTTTCGATGAGATATTTCTATCAAAATCAAGACGAGAACCAGTGGGGCAATCTGGTAAATATGCCAGGACAATCCTTTCAGGTGAAACTCCCTTTTTGACTAAATCGTAGAAAATTCCATGTTCCATGCCATCCAGAAGTGTTGAATGACAGATTCAGGTTATAAAAAAGGGGTAAGAAGATGTAATTCTTACCCCAAACAATCAAAAAGTAATACACCAATGTTACGCTCATTCTCTCAAATCGTCAAACCTATTCTCA